>JAFIGB010000160.1 GCA_020831705.1 Candidatus Sumerlaeia bacterium
CCATCTTCTGGATTTCCTCGCGAAGGATATCCGCAAAGGCCCGCTCCAGGGGCTGGGCGTTCCCCTCACTGTCGGTGGGCCAGATGAGAATGACCACGCCGTGGGCCGATGCGCGGGCGGCGGAATTGTGGTGGATGGAAAGGAACAGGTGGGAGCGTGTTTCCTCGGCGAGTTGCGTCCGGGCGCCGAGTTCCACGGCACGTCCCGTGGCGCCGAGGGTGACCTTGCGGTCATCGAGCCGGGTCATGTGGACCTGCGCCCCGGCATCCTGCAGATGGTGATACAGCAGCGCCGAGACGCGCATGTTCAGGTCGCCTTCCACCACCCGCGAGTTCACGCCCCGGGCGCTTCCGTGATATCCTTGGGAGAAGGAGGAGCCGCCGTGGCCGGGATCCACCGTAATGACCAGCCCTTCCAAGGGACGATCCACGGGGCGGAAGGGGGGATCGTAGTCGTCCGGAATCGGGATGGCGGCGAATGCAGTACCCAGCAACCCAAGAAGGAGGGTCAAAATCATGATGCTCTTGTTCATATTTATTTCACCTGATTCTGTAACCTGGTGACGGGTAAATCCTACCCGTCGTGCCCGTCAAAGGGTAGGCTGGAAGGGGGAATGGAGCGTTGCAACGGGAAGGGGCGGGGTGAGGAAAAAAAATGAAGCCTTTTCAGTAAGCGACCGTTTTCAGGATATTCGAAACTGTTGATTTCAGACACTTTCCGTTTCGTGACGACCATGTGACATGGCGTTCAAATGATGTCATTTGGTGCTTGCCCCGGGTTGTTCTCCACAAGGTTATCCACAGGAAGCCTCCCGTTGGGGTCCATTTGGGTATGACAATCCCCCCGTAACAAACCGTTTGGTTTTTACGGGGGGATTTGTCTTCTGGCTTGCCGGCCAAATCTCAGGTTCTCCACTCATCCATGGTGGATGGAGGGAGTTCTCCACTGGTTTTCCACAGGGTAAAAACTTACTCACTTCCCTCGCGGGCTTGTCGGGTCACCAGGGTCTCGAACACGCCTTCGACCAGTCCGGTCAACAGGGTGCTCATGCTGATGCCCAGTTCCGCCGCTCCCTGTGGAAGGAGCGACGTCGGCGTCATGCCGGGAAGGGTATTTATCTCCAAAACAACGGGATGGCCGTCCTCGGTGACGATCATGTCGGTGCGTGAAAGGCCCACCGCGCCGATCAGGTCATGGACCTTCTCCGCGATGGCCTGGATGCGCATGTTGACATGCTCGGGAAGCCGGGCCGGGGTGATTTCCTTGGTGGCTCCGGGACGATACTTCGAATCAAAGTTAAAAACTTCCCCTTTGGGGAGCGAGATTTCCGTCGGTGGGCAGACGATGCGCCCGCCGAAGTTCTCCGCCAGGTCCAGAACGCCGCAGGTCACTTCGGTTCCGGTGATCAACTGTTCAAGGAGGACTTCCGAATCGGCATCAAAGGCCCGGTTGCTGGCGCGATAAAGCTCGTCGAGGTTGTTGGCCACCGTGGTCGCGATACTCGAGCCGCCCCGCGAGGGCTTCACCACGATGGGCCAGCCAAGCATTTCCCCCGCGCCGTTTAACTGATCCTCGCGCTGGAGACTGGGAGAGCTGGACTTAAGAATGATATGTCGGGGTACCCGTACGCCGCTCGATCCGAGGAAATTGCAGGAACGGCGCTTGTCCATTCCCAATGCACTGGCGGCAACACCGCTGCCGATATAGGGGATCGAAAGAAAATCAAGGAGACCCTGAAGACGGCCATCCTCGCCGAAGGCACCGTGCATCATGGGCACCACAATGTCGGGAGCCCAACTGGTCAGTCGCCGGATGCCCTCCACCGTGGGGTGCTGACGGAAATATCCCGTGGGACAGAATTCAGGCATGTCGAGAAGGTCAAAGAGCTTCTCCACGCGGCTCGGCGGGGTGGTGTCGTCCCATTCCTCTTCCGGACAGACCCACGCCCCGTCCTCCTGGACGCAAAAGACCCGCACCTGATACTGGTGGCGATCCAGTGCGTGCGCGCAGCACCGGGCAGACGTGAGCGACACCACATACTCGGAGGAGGGGCCTCCGCACAGCAGGGCGACTTTTCGGCGGGCTTGTGGTGTGGTCATGTCTCCGGTCTCCGTCAACAGGTCCACGCAGGTATGCAGACGAACCGAGACACCGACAAGAAAAAAAACCGGGGTAGGGGAAAACTTTTTTGGAGATCCCTGGGGGAGGGTTAATCCGTCAACAGGCCTTCTTTTTCCAATGCGGCCAAAAGACGCCCCGCTGCGGCACCCCGTGTGTGATCCCGCCGGGCCTTCTCCCGACCTGCGCTGCCCAGGGATTCGCGAAGCATTTGGTCCCCGGCAAGACGCTCCAGTGCGCTGCGCAATTCCTGTTTTGAGCCGGCCAGCAGGCCATCGACCTCCTCGGTCACGATGGAAGCTGCCGGGCCGCAGGTCCGGTTGACGACCACCGGCCTGCCATGGTGCCACGCCTCGGGGATTACCATGCCGAAGCTTTCACTTTCGGAGTTGAGCACGAAGATATCACAGATGTGGTAGGCGGCCTGAAGCTCCTCCCAGGTGCGCTTGCCAAGCCAGATGCATCCCTCCCGTTCCAGGGGGCGGCGGTCATTGTCGGGGCCAATCCCTGCAAACCGGATCCGGTGCCCGTCGCGGCGCATTTCCTCCACCACCCGGGCAATTTCCTCGTACCCCTTTTCGGGGCTTTTCCGGCAAATGGTCAGGACCAGAATTTCCCCCTCCTCCAGGCCGATGTCCCGGGCGAGATCCCTTCCAATCGCATCGCTGGGCACCGCATCCGGTTCCCAGATGGGTGGTCCGACGAAGTGGGCGCGAATGCCATGGCGCGGGAAGGTCTCGAAGGCGGTATATGGGCTGTTGGCGAGGACGAAGCGACACCGCTTCAAGGCCTGGATCCAATGGTCCCAGGCGTAATAATCATCGTCCACATGCCAGAGCGCCATGACGAGATCGTCTTTTCCCGCCCCGCTGACCGTTGCCCATGGCATGTTGCAGTGGATGCGGATGGTCCCCGGTTCGGGGGTGGGCGTGATGGCCCCCATGGGAAGGATCGGCCCACGAAGTTGGTCCATCAGCCAGTTGTAGATTGCGGGGCGTTCCGCCGCCGCAGCGACCAGCATATCCTCCCATTTCGCGCCGAGCGACCTGCCAAGGGCACGGTGGTCCTTTTGGAGGTCCGACGGGTAATTGATGCCCGTTTCATCCTGAAGGACCACGGAGTCCGCAAGGAGCGTCAACGTCCGAAAATCCCGCAGGGGGCGCCATCCCCGGCGAAAATCCAGTTCCACGATGCCGCAATATCCGCGGGGGAGATCCATGGTGATCAGTCCCTGCCCCACGGCAAGGGACTGGGTGACCACGGCCTCCCCACCCAGACGGACGATGACCCTGTTTGGCTTGGGAAATGTCCCGCCCACAAAGAGCTTCCCGGCACGGTCCTCAGGAAGGCGAACACCAATGAATGCCTTTTGGGAGCACCACCGACGCACCTCGTTCCCCTGCATTTCATGGTGGTGCCAGCCGGAAAGCAGATGGGTTCCCGGGGAGCTGCCCATGGCTGCAATCAGCCCGTCCCCCGCCCGCCTGATCCATCCGGGTGCCTCGTGTTCCATGCGGCGTTGGATCGCCTTGGCCGCCAGCGCCATGGCCCAGGTTGGCCACTTCCGCACGGGGTGGCGGACCACCGGAATATCGGGATCTTCGTTCTCTTGTTTGTCATGGTTGGCCCAACGAACGCCCCAATGGCAGAAGGGCTCGATGGCGCCGCCGTCGCCGGTGATGATTCTCACCTGATGACCGGCATCGACCAGTTCCCGGGCAAGGCGCTGGTGATGGAGTTCCGCCCCGCCGACGTACTCGGTACCCCAGCGATACGTGACGAACTCAAAAAGCACCGTTGTCATCCCCCGACTCCAACCGGCGAAGACGTTTTTCCATCGCCCTGCCGAGGGATCCCCACGAGCGATTCCGTGCGAAATGGCGGCGCTCCTCGCGGAGCTCCTCGGTGTCCTCGCTCAAGAGTCGCCGCACCCCGTCCCCCCATCCGGCGGGGAACGACGTTTCCACCACATCCCGGTAGTAACGGACAACGTCGGGAATGGGCGAGGAAAGCACCGGAAGCCCGCATGCCAGATATTCCAGCGTCTTGATGGGGTTGATGGCCCGGGCAGCAAGGCAATCGGCAAACGGCATGATGCCAAGGTCGCAATGTTGATAATAACCGGGAAGGGCTTCGTGGGGCTTGAGGCCGAGGAAGTGGACGTTCTTCGGAAGCCCCGGTGCGTGGAAGGAATCGTGGCGCGGGCCGACAACGACAACGCTCCCCTCGGGGACCGCACGGGCCGTCCTCGCGAACAGATCACCGTCCACCCGGTCGTTAAGGGTCCCGCCATAAAGAACGCGGGGGTGGGGAAGGTGGCTGATGTCCCCGGGTTCCTCCATCGGTTTTGTCAGGCGTTTTGACCTGACGCCGCTGGGGAGATATTCAATGGGTGCCCGCGTGCGGCCAAGGGCATCATCGGCCAGCGTTCCCGTGCCGGTAAAGACGTGGCTCGCCCGGGCAAGGAGTTGGTTCTCCAGCGATCGACCCTCGGGGGGTGCCCACTTGAAGGCACAAAAGTCATCAATGAGATCCAGAAGGATGCGACGGGGACGAAGGTGGGGGAGGAGGGCGCCGCTGAAGGGGCTGTTTGTCAACATGAAGTACTTGTCGCCTTCCATGAGCTTGTTCAGCAACCCGGCCATCATGGCGGCGTTTAATTTTCGAACGGCACGGTGGCGGTATTCTCCAGAGAAAAGCACCGGCGAGAAGACCAGAAGCCGACCCCCGTTGAGACGACGAAACAACTGCCAGCGATCGGCCAGACGACCGGTTAATTCATGGGCCTGAACGGGGGAAACGTAGACAACCGGACGGTGTCTGGAAAGGTAAAGGGCCTGCTCCTGGGGACGCTGCCAAACGGTGTCCCAGGCGACCTGGGAGAAGAGCAGGAGGGGCGTGCGCCCGGTGGGCCTCGTGACAGGACGACGCAGGGCAACGGTGCAAAACTGACCAGCCAGATGGCGGTGGCTTGCGAAAAGTTTCTGGAGAAGGGAGTCAGATGATTGCAATTGTTGGACTTATGTGCCCCGCGACTCTTTTTGTAAATTGGGATGATTGACCCGTTGATTGCTTTGTTATTCGCAACCACCATCGATGCGGATGGCAGGATCAACAACGGCGAAAGAAGAGGACCATTGAGCGAACCGGGAGTCAAGGAGCGCGCAGCCACCATCAAGTGGTTCCGTGGCGGCAACGGTCAGTTGCGTGGGCTCATCGTCGTCTCCCTCATTCTGGTGCTCGCCGGGGGGGTCACGGTTTTCGGCTCCGCAACGGCCCTCACCCAACTGACGGATTCCCTGGCCATGGTTGCCCGGGAGCAGGCAGCAAACTCGGCACGGTTGGCCTGTCAGGAGATCAAGCAGGTCGCCCGCGCCTGTCAAGGGAAGACACTTGCCGAATCCGCCAAAAGTCCTGAGCTTCGCCGGCACATGGAGGAGCTTTCCTCCAGATACGACATCGTTCTGGCCTCCCTGGTAAACCTCGATGGGGAGGTTCTTTCCCACTACTACTGCAACCATCGTCTTGGGCAAATGAGCCCTGAGAATGCAAGCGCGGTGCAAAGCCCCACCTGCGTGGAAGGGAAGTCACTTGATGTCATTCCCGCCGGTTTCCTTCCCGATGGGATCGTCCCCGTTCAGGAGGAAATCTGGCGACATGGCGAACTGCTCGGGTATGTTCGTGTTTTTGGTGTTTCAGGGGTGGATGCATCGAGCCGGATCGACCCCCTGGTGGGCCGGATCGGGTCGATCCTTTCCTTCATGGTGCTTCTGGTTTTCGGGATTCTCATGCTGGCGCTTGCGGTGATTTACTGGACGATGTTGCGCCAGGCGGAACTTCTCAAACGGGCGGCCAATGCGGAACAGATGGCGGAAATCGGCGCCCTTGCCGGGGGGCTTGCCCATGAGGTGAGGAATCCCCTGCAAACCATGGGAATTCACCTCGACATGGCGCGCGAGGAACTGGAGGAGAACGATCCCTCCCGCTTTGACCGTGCCTCCATGGCGTCAGGGTTGGCGCTTGTTCAGGAGCAATCCCATCGCCTTGCCACCCTGGTGGATAACTTCTCGCGCATGGCCCGCAGCGGCAGATTGCGGCGGGAGCAGGTGGATCTCGCCTCGATTTGCCGGGAAACCGTGGGGCGACTTGCCAGCAACATGGAGAAGGAGGGCATCGAATTGAAGGCCTCCCTGCCTGAAACCCTTCCCTTCGAAACCGATCCTTCCGTGGTGGCCCAGGTGCTCGACAACCTCCTTTCCCGCAGCCGGGAAACCATCGCCAAATCCACCGAACGCCGCGTTTTCCTGTCCGCTTCTGCAGTTGGATCCTCCCATGTTCAGTTTGAAGTGGAAGATACCGGGCCGTGTCTTACCGAGGAGGACGCCCGGACGATCTTCGAGCCCTTCGTGGACGGTGATCTTGGGCGGCGTTGCCTGGCCCTTTCCATGACTCGCCGGATGGTGGAAACCCTTGGTGGCACCATCACGAGCCATCCCGGTACAAACGGTGGCGCCCGCTTCGTCGTCACGCTTCCCATTCTCCCCCGCAATTAGGCGGATTTGAGGCTGCGGGAGCGGATCAGGTTACAGTATGGAATCGTCAGATAAAGACGGGCAGGGAAGTCCCACAGACACCCCCTCTTGACTCGATTGCATCATGTCCCCTCCAATGGGCGGGAAGGTTCGTTCGATTCCTCCGTCCGGCAAGAATTTGATCTTTAACCAGAAGCGACACATAATAGACCGAAACCGATGGGCAGCACTCCTTGGGGGGTGTCTGGTCCTTGTATTTCTTATGGGCAGCGGTTGCCGCTCCCGTGTTCCCGTGGAATTTGTTTCCCCCTACGATCCCGCCCAGGTCGCCACGGGGTCCCTGGCCGTTCACTCCCTTGATGACCTTCGGGAGACCCTTGCCGCCAGAACCCGTCACCACGAGCAGATCTGGATGCGGTCCGATGTTACCATCGAGCAGGAAGGCCGGTCGGGACGTGACTTCTTCACCGCCCTCGTCCTTTACCAGGCGCCCGACATGTTCCGCCTTCGGGGAAGTCGTGTTCCCATCGGGACGGTTTTCGACGTACTCCTTCGTGACGACCAGGCGACCCTGCATTTTCCCCGGGAGGGGCGGATGTTCGTCGGCGGTATAGACACCCTTGCCGAGAAGGCCTCCGCCATTGGTGGATTGACCCCGCGTGACCTTGTGACCGCGGTGCTGGTTCAGCATCATCTCTCCGAGTTGCTCAACGATCCGTCGCGCCGGGTGGTCTGGAGCGACCGGGGCGAACACATCCTCCTTGCCTCAAGACACGATGGGAGCGGGCGCCACTTTTTCTGGCTTGTCCGCAAGGAGGATGGATTGGTGGAGGAGATGCTTGTCCGCACCGCCATCGGGCGGGAGGAGCTTCGTGTGCGCTACCTGGGATATTTACTCATCGCCAATGAGGAGGGGGAGCCGGAACCGTTTCCGAGCGACCTGCAGTTTTTCGTCCCCGGCGAGGGACTGGAGATATCCTCCGCCGGGTCTGAATATCGCCTCCAGCCCGGGTTGAGCCCCCGTGCCTTCGAGCAACCAAGCGCCCGGGAAGTCTATCCCCTGGCAGCCCTTCAGTTTGAGGAACCCAGGTGAGCAGGAGAGCGATCAGCTATATCGGAAAGAAATCGGGACAGTGGCCGTACTGGTCGCTGTTTCTGGTCTTTCTTCTCACGATTCCGGCTGTCTGGGCGACTTTCACACGTCTGAAGGTGGAGATGGACGTCACGGCGCTCCTGCCGCAGGATTCGCGGGTGCGCCAGGAGGACCGCCGTGCATTCTGGGACTTCGGTACCCATGACTTCATGCTGTGTGTGCTGGAAATCAAGAGCACCGCGTCCCCCTCCATTGCCGACAATCCCGGTGAATTCCTGAAAAGCATCCAGCCGCGTATAGAAACGTCGCTGGATGACCAGCGGTTCTTTCGCCGCAAGACAGACAAGCTGCAACCTCGCCAGGTCGGCCTTGAGGCCGGGTCGCCGAGTCTTGTCTCCATCCTTCTGGATTCCGACTTCGACCTTCTGGAGCAGACGATCCTGCCCGATTATGTGGCGGGGTCGGTCAACCGCCTTCTGGAGCGGGTTGGCGACGACCCCACGACGGAAACCCTCCAGGCCATCTCCCGGGATCCCTTCGGGTTCGAGGAGCTTTTCCTGGAACGGACCACCGTTGATGGTGGCCCCCTCCAGCCTGTCGAACGCGACGGGTATTATATCTCGGAGGACGGGACGATGCTCCTCATCGTCCTTTGGCCCCAGCAGAAGGCGTCCGACCTGATCTTCACCCGCCAGATGAAGAACTTCCTCACGGAAACCCGCCAGGGTCTATACGCGCGGAATCCCTCCTGGCGTGCCGCCGTGGATATACAGTTCATGGGGCCCCATGTGGAAAGCGCACTGGGTGCCGCGGATGTCAAGCGCGACATCATCCTGACTACCACCGTCAGCTTCATCTCGGTTCTGTTGCTTTTCTTTGCGGCCTTTCGCCAACCGGAGGCGCTCATCCTCGTGGCGATTCCCCTGGTCGTCGGCCTTTTCTGGACCATGGGAATCACCAGCCTCTTCGTGGAGCGCATCACCCAGGTCACGCTGACCTTCGCCGCGATTCTCATCGGCCTCGGGATCGACTTTTCCATCCATCTATACAACCGCTATCTGGAGTATTACCGGGCCGGGCAGACGGCCGGTCGTGCCCTCATCAATGCGATGACCTTTACCGGGCCCACCATCGTGGCCGGTGCCATCACCACGGGGTTTGCCTTCTTTGGAATGGCACTCACCCGGTTCGAGGGCTTTCGCGAGCTGGGCCTCTTCGGCGGAATCGGCATCTTCATGAGCCTCATTGCCGTGGCGGTGACACTTCCCCCGCTGATGATCATCTTCTCCCGCATCACGCGGCGAAACAGGGACCCCATTGCGACCCTTGGCCTCAAGAAGGTGACCTTCACCGTCCAGGCGTATCCCCGCATGACCGTTGCCGCGGGTCTGTGTATTGTTGTCTATCTCGGCTTTTACGCCCGCGAGGCCCGGTTCAACGATGACTTCCAGTCCCTGCGCCAGCCCCCGGAGCGATACATCCAGCTCGCAGACCGGGTGAACAGCCAGTTTGACCTTCCCGGGAACCAGTTGGTCCTCATTGTGGAGGGCGAAACTCTCGATCGCGCCCTGGAAAACAACGATCGTCTCTTTCAGAACATCCAGAACCAGGCGCGTCGGTATAACTTTATATCCATCGACTCCCTGCGCGAGGCCTACCCGTCGGAGGAAACCCAGCGCCGCAACGTCGCCCGGTTCGCACGCCTTCCCATCGAACGCGCCCGGACAACCTTCAGGGAGCACCTTGCCGGCCAGGAGGGCCTTCCCGACGATTTCCTCGACCCTTGGCTGGGGCGGCTGGTGGCCATCCAGCAGGAATGCCAACAGGCCCTGGCGACCCCCGGATCCCTTGTGTCCTTCGACCGAATCGGCGACCCCGATTTCGTGAACTTCGTCCAGCGCCACCTCATCAAGGACGACACCCGTGATGTATATCGCGTGATTACCCGTGTCTATCCAGCGGACAATGAATGGACCATGGCAGGCCCGGAGTACTTCGTCGAGGCCATCTCCCACCGGCTGGATCAGCAACCCCTTGTCCTTGGCAGCGCCATCATCTCCCAGGAACTTCGCGCCATCATCATCACCGATCTGGCGAAGATCATCATCTTCGTCTTCATCTGCGTGGTGGCGTACCTCGTCTTCTACTTCCGAAGCGTGCCCCGGGCGTTGCTTGCGATGGTGCCGGTCATCTTCGCCCTGTTGTCCATGCTCGGTGTCATTCACCTTCTGAACATCGAACTGAATTACCTCAACATCATTGCCCTGCCGATGATCGTCGGCATCGGGGTGGACAGCGGGATCCACTTCCTGGGTCGGTTCTATGAAGGTGGTGGGAACAACATGCGCTTTGCCATCGAAAAGACCGGCCGTGCCATCGTCATCACCGGCTTCACGACTATTTTTGGTTTTGGCGCCCTTTGTGTGGCCAGCTTCCCGGGAATCCGTGAAATTGGCATCATCGCGATTGTGGGGGTTGCCTGCACTCTTTTTGCGTCTCTTGTATTCCTGCCTGCCGTCCTGCGGCTTCTCGACCCACGGGTGGCCTTCACTGGCGGCGCGGGCGACGAGATTGGCTAGACCCGTCATGCACTTCATTCCCTCCGCCGAAATGGCAAAGGAGCAGTCCATATCATGAGCACCACAGAAACAACCGGCCTACTTCCCGCCGACCAGCGCCCCGACGCGCAGGGTCATGATGGCATTTTCGTAGGCCGCTATGTCCCGGAAACCCTGATGACCACCCTCATCGACCTGGAGGAGGAGTACAACAAGGTCTGGCAGGATGAGTCCTTCCACAAGGAACTCAACGAGCTCTTCACCGAGTATGCCGGCCGCGCCACGCCCCTTACCCGGGCAAAGCGCACCGAGGAGTTCCTCGGCGGGCACATCCGTGTCTATCTCAAGCGCGAGGACCTTCTGCACACCGGCGCCCACAAGCTGAACAACACCCTCGGCCAGGTCCTCCTGGCGCGACGTCTCGGCAAGAAGCGCATCATTGCGGAAACCGGGGCCGGGCAGCACGGGGTTGCCACCGCAACGGCATGTGCACTCTTCGGCCTGGAGTGCGTTGTCTATATGGGCAAGGAGGACACCGAGCGCCAGGCCCTCAATGTCTTTCGCATGCGGCTGATGGGGGCAAAGGTCGTTCCGGTGACAAGCGGCACACAGACACTCAAGGACGCCACGAACGAGGCCATGCGCGAGTGGCTATCCACCTGCGAGGAAACCCATTACATCATCGGAAGCTGTGTTGGTCCCCACCCCTTCCCCCGCATGGTTCGCGATTTCCAGTCGATCATTGGTCGCGAGGCGCGGGAACAGATACTGAAAAAGGAGGGGCGCCTTCCCGACCACATCGTCGCCTGCGTGGGGGGCGGCAGCAACAGCCTGGGAATTTTCCACCCCTTCTACGAGGATGCCGATGTGAAGTTCTGGGGTGTCGAGGCCGAGGGCGACGGTATTGCCACCGGTCAGCACGCCGCGACGATCACCACGGCGAAGGTGGGTGTTTTCCAGGGAAGCAAGAGCTACGTTCTTCAGACCGAGGATGGCCAGATCACGCCGGCACACAGCATCAGCGCCGGTCTTGATTATCCCGGTGTTGGCCCGGAACACAGCTTCTACGCGAAGACCGGCCGTGCGAAGTACGTCAGCATCACCGACACGGAGGCGCTCGCTGCCCTTCAAAAGACGAGCGAACTGGAGGGCATCATTCCCGCCCTTGAAACCGCCCATGCCATGGCCCAGCTCTACAAGATGGCGCCCTCCCTTCCCAAGGACTCGATTGTGTTGATCTGTCTGTCCGGGCGGGGTGACAAGGATGTCTTTTCCCTCATGGAGCATATAGACGTATGACCGGAACCCCCTCCCCCGAATCACGTGGCCTTGCCCTCTCCGGGGTGGTACCGTGGGGGAGGGGACTGTCCGAGTATGTACGCATGTTCGGCCTTGGCGGGGTGGATCGGGAGGTGGCGATTCTGGATGTTGCCTCCGGCCCCTCCTCCTTCAACGCGGAAGTCACAGCGGCGGGAGGCTCGGTTCTTTCCCTCGACCCGATCTATCAATTCAGCCGCGATGAAATTGCTTCCCGTATATCGGAAACCCGTGATATGCTGATCGACAAGGTGCGGGAAAAGGCGGATTTTTACAACTGGGTGGAGTTTCCCGACATGGAGGCTCTTGCAACGGCACGGATGGAGGCCATGGGCCGGTTTCTTGACGACTATACGAAGGGGCGGGACGACGGACGCTACCGGGTCGGAAACCTTCCCCGCCTTGATCTTCCCGCCGATTCCTTCGACCTGGCCCTTTCCTCCCATTTTCTCTATTCGTATAGCGATCAATTCGATGCCGGATTTCATGTGGCCTCCGTGGTGGAACTGCTGCGCGTGGCCCGTGAAGTCCGCATATTTCCCATTCTCTCCATTGACGGGACCGTGTCGCCGTGGCTGGAGGAAGTTCGTCGGGAAGTCACGGCGCGGGGATGGCGGGACGAATTGGTGCCGGCCAATTATGGAATTCAAAAGGGACCGGACTTTTTTCACCGGATCAGGAGGGAATGAGCGATGACCGCCCTTGTTGCCCTCCATGATGTCCATGTGGACCACTACGGTGCGAAGATGCTCCGTGGCGTGACATGGACCCTTCGCGAAGGGGAGCACTGGGCGATTCTTGGTCCCAATGGGGCCGGGAAATCCTCCCTCCTGAAGCTCATCGCCGGGGAGATATGGCCCCACCATGATGGCGGGGGACGCCGTGTCTATAACCTGGACGGCCAGGAAACGGAAAGCCCCATTGTGGCGCGGAAATGTATATCACTTCTTTCCGCGGAAACACAGGAGCGCTATCGCCGTCACCGCTGGGACATGACGGGGCTGGCGGCAATCCTGTCGGGACGCTCGCCCGGGCCATGGTTTCAGGGGGAACCGACGGAGGAGCTCGTCGGGGAGGCGCGGGAGGCTGCGAAACTGACGCATGCCCTTGATTTACTCGACAAGTCAACCCTCGAAATGTCGGAAGGCGAAGCGCGCCGGGTGCTCCTCGCGCGGGCCATATTTTCGCAGCCACGGATTCTGCTCCTGGATGAATGCCTCAACGGTCTGGACCGTCATTCACGCCACCCGATTCGTCGCGCCATCGAGGAACTGATGGAGTCCGGCATCCAGCTGGTAATGACGAGTCACCGCCCGGGGGAAATGCCTTCACAACTGACCCACCAGGCCGGGATGAGGGAGGGGCGCATTCACTCCACGGCACTTTGGGAGGCCCGCGGGGAAATCAAACCTCAAGCCGCCCACGGGAATTTCGCTGTTCGTTCCCGGGAGGATCACGCCCCGCTGGTTGAGGTTCTGAACGCCGACGTGGTCATTGCGGGAAACAGAATTCTCCACGACATCAACTGGTGTCTATACGCGGGTGAATGCCATGTTGTCTCGGGGGCGAACGGCAGCGGCAAGTCCACATTTTTGCGTCTCGTGACGGGTGACCAGCCCCCCTACCATGGCGGTGATGTTCGCTGGATGGGTTCATCGGAAGGTTGGACCCGCGGGGACCGGATGGGGTTGTTCGGGGTCGTGTCGCTCCTTCTTCAGGAGGAGTACGACCCGGATGTTCCCCTCCTTGATGTGGTGACGTCCGGCTGGTTTTCCACGACCGGTCTCCATTGCGAACCGACCCGGGATCAAGTGGGGGGGGCACGGGAGATGCTCGACCAACTGGGGCTTTCCGGGCTTGCATCGAAGCCCTTTGGAAGCCTGTCGTTCGGGGAGCGGCGCAGGGGACTTCTGGGGCGTGCCATCGTTCACGGACCGCCCATTCTGGTGCTGGATGAACCCACCAACGGGCTTGACGGAGGAAGCCTGGAGACGTTCATGGTGTTGCTGGAGCGGGAACACGCACGGGGAACGGCCATGCTATACATCACCCACCATGAGGAGGAGGTCCCTCCCTTCGCGACCCACCGCCATGAAATGGTGGAGGGACGTCTCCGCCAGGTTTCCCCCATGGATGAAGTGCACCACCGGGAAAGGAGGCACGCCCTGAGATGAGCAGCGAGGAACATCCTGATAGACACAAACGCTTTCTACTCGCGGACCTTCCCGCCGGGGCGGCACTTTTCCTCCTCGTGCTGGCGCTTTTTTCCTCCTCACTTCCCTTCGCCTTCCTCAACTGGAGGGACCAGGACTACATCCTTCAAAACCCGTGGATTATGAACTTTTCCCCGGGTGGAATTGCCGCGCTCTTCTCCCACCACCATTTCATGGGCTACCAGCCGTTGACGATGTTGAGCTATATGGTGGACTTTTTCTTTGTCGGCTACGAACCCTGGGGGTATAGACTTCATAACATCATCCTCCATGGCGTCTGTACGGTGCTGTTTTTCATGATCCTGCGAAGTTTCCGCGTTGGGACGCTTCTTGCCGTGGTTGTGGCGGGGTTCTTTGCCCTTCATCCCCTGCGCATCGAGGCGGTGGTCTGGATCAGCGGAAGAAACCAGCTGCTCTGTGCGGCGTTTTTCCTGCTTTCCTTTTTCCTGTGGAGGGTTGCCTCCTCGATTCAGGGAAACCGCCAGTGGTTTCTCCTTCCCATTGTTGTAATTACCTGTCTTCTCTCCCTCTTCTCGTGGGCACTGGCGGCGGTGCTTCCCATCGTTCTCCTTCTTCACGACATTCTGCTTTGCCGGGATCGCCTCAAGGGGAGGATTGTTGTCCATGGAATCCTGTTCGTGCTGGGCGCTGTCTTCGCATGGATATACATGACCTCGCCGACCACGCCGGTCGTGGCGGACACTCCCTGGGGCGATCGCGTGAACAACGCCGTCTGGTCGCCGCTCCATTATCTCATCACGACATTGGCACCGGCCCGGTTATCGCCGATCTATCCCTACGAGGGGCGCCCCATCGAGGGTGCGGAGTTCGCCATTCAGGGCTGGCTTCTGTGTCTTGTTGCCCTGGCCCTTGCCGTGGCATGGTGGCGGCGCAATCCCGTCTATTCCTTTGGGATTCTCGCCGGGGCGGTCATTCTTGCCCCCCTCAGCGGGCTGATTCCCCTGGAGCGTGTATACGCCGCCGACAGATTGAGCTATCTGCCCTCGATTTTCCTTCTGGTGACGGTGGGTGTGGTGATTGAGGATCTGTTTCGCAGGCTCCCCGGTTGGTTCGCGCGGGCGATTCTTCCCGCCAGCGTCCCCCTGGTTGCGTACTACGCGGGAGTGAGCCTGTGGGTGATGCCGGATTGGCGAAACAGCGAGTACCTCTGGAACCGCGCCCTGGATATTTATCCCGGGGAGCAGACTGCAATTCACAATCTCAACCACGCCCGGGCGACGGGTGCACGGAACAAGCCATCGCTTTCACTGGACCCCTCCTATTGGGAGAACCCCGACAGGCCACGCCCCATTGATGTCTATAAGTTAATACAGGCGGAAAACATTTCCGAGGCCATTGAGGTTGCCTCCCGGCTCCCCGTGAGGAATGACACCCTGCTCTGGACGCTGAAGGCGACAAGGAGTGTCGGAGATTGGAGCGGTGGCGGGGGAGCAGCGGGGGAGGTGCTCGCCGCGGAGGATGCGCCGGCCGAACTCCGCGCCGAGGCCATCAGGAATCTATACATGCGTGGCCACCATGGGGAGGCGGTGGAATATCTTCTCGACCTGCGGGAACCCACCTTCCAGGGAGCCGCGACGTGGGCAATCATTGCTGCGGACCGACTTGCCGGGGACGTTCCCGGTGATCCGCTCGCGGCGGCGGAACGCGCCCTGGCCATTAATCCGGCGCAGCGCGGGGCGCTTGACACCTTGATGGACCATCACCGGCGGAATGACACCCTGCCACAGGCCCTTCCACATGTCATCCGTGCCGCCAGGCATTCGGGGGGATCGCCGGGCACGAGGATTTACGGCCGCGTGATGGAGGCGTATATACGCGAGCAGATGGGCGAGAATTCCGAGCGGCAATACACCCGGGCCTTCAGCCGGGCGATCAACTGGCGTGGAAGTACCGCCGCCCGCCTTGAACTGCTCGACTTTGCCGCCTCCCTCGCCGAGGAAGTGGGCAGGAACGATGATGCGATCCGCATTCTGGAGGAGGCCATCGACCTGCAGGACAACAACGACACCCTTCTTCTCCGACTCGAAGCCCTCCGTGAGAGAAACTAGACCCTCCCTGGCAGGGTTTCGAGCAACTTACTGATAATTCCACATCCCTCACGCAGCTTTTCCGCCCCAGCACACAAGGTCATGACAAGGTGTCCGGGAAGCTCGTAATAGTCACCAGGATGAACCAGCACGCCGTGCTCGCGAAGAAGCTTCATGGCAAGTTCCGTGGCGTCGACCGTGCTGGATATCTTTACCGGCAAATAGACACCGGCACGGGGTATACGGGTAATGTGGCCCAGTTCTTCGGTGGCAATACTGCGCAGTTCTTCCATGTCGCGGCGAAACCGATCGAGGACGGGCCTGGAGCCGGGAATGATCCCGGTGGCAAGGGTGGAGGCAAGCTCACTGACGGGGAGGAAGGCATCCGCTAGACGTTCCATGGCGTGGAGGAACGGCGTCACCCGGGTGTGGTCGCCATCGACGGTCATCCAGGAAATCTTCAGCCCGGGGAGGAAAAACATTTTCGACAAACCGTCGAGTTGGAGAAGAAGGGGGAAGTCCCCTCGGGGATGCGGCGCCGGTTCCTTGTCGGGGGGATGAAATCCGGAGAAGACACCATCAACGATGATGGCCAGGTTGTGACGGCGCGCAATGGCGGCGATGGCGTCCCACTCCCCGGCATTCGGCGAAACTCCAAGAGGGTTGTGGGGCGCAACGATACATATTGCCCGTGTCCTTGGGGTGACCTGGAAGGCGATCTCCTCCGGGTCTAGCACCCAGCCATCACTCCCCTCACGGAGATGGTACCTCCTCGCATGGATCCCCGCGGCGGTTACAAGGTCGTCAAAGAGGGGATATCCCGGCGTGGGGACAAGCACCTCGCCCCCACGTTCCACAAGAAGTCTAAATGTATAGAAATACAGCATGCTCGTCCCGGGGGCGACGATGATCCTGTCGGGAGTGGCATCCCGTCCCCCTTCCTGAAGATGGTCCGCCAGGACCCTCCTCAGATTTCTGTTGCCCAGTGGTTCGGGGTCGTAGGTGGAAAGCCTTCCGGGAAGTGCGGACATTGCCGATTCGATAATGGCCTGGGGGAACCGGATGGCATGAGACTTCAGCGATGCGGTGGCAAGGTCGATGATGTTTTTTCCCTCCCGGCGATATTGCTCAAGGGCCTCTGTGAGGGGGGATGGGACGGGGGTCCCCCATTCGGCATCCAGTTTATTGTTTCGGAATGTGGTTGCCATGGGTCTGACTTTCTCCTTGCAACTTTGGGGTGTCTTAGACTTCTCTTTTCTCGTATGCCAGATTAAGTTGAGCTCAAAAATTGCATGGCAATGAAAAAGGAATCCAAAAACCCGAGTGAAATGGAACGACAATCCGTTCCGGGGGCAAGTGGTGGAAACACTCCGGGGACCGACCTTTCCTTTTCGGCAAACCCGCTGCCAATGATTCTTGTGGCGGTGGAGACCCAACGGGTCCTTGCCGCCAATCATGCCGCAGTCGTTCATTATGGGTACAGCATGGAGGAGTTTAGCGCCCTCCGGTTTGAGGAACTTTTCTGCAGCTACGACCATCCGATGACGCGGTGTTCCCTTGGCCCAACCTCCAGGGACGGGGGGAACCTCGGCGTTTGGAGGCATTATCTCCGCGACGGCTCCATCCGCATGGTGGAAATGCACGGCTTTCCGTTGGTCCATGACGGGGTGAATGCCTGGGCTTATGTCTTGATTGATAGAACGGAACAGCTGGAGACCGCCAAGGAGACCGAGGCGCTCAAGAACTTGTACGACAATCTGGTGAATAATATACCGGGGGTTGTCTTCCGCCTTACCCGGACCCGGACCGGAAACTTCAGGCTGACCTACATCAGCCCACGCTTTGAGCGCGATTACGGTAAGACGGCGGAGAAGATCAAGGACCAGCCGGAAAGCCTCCTCCGGTTGATTCAGGAGGAGGATCGTGCGGGACTGGTGCTTCAAGTGGCCCAGTCGGCCAGGGACATGAACGAGGTCGTCTGGGAGGGCAGGATCCTGCTTCCATCACGGCCGACATTCTGGCTTCGTATAGACGCCCGCCCCACTCCCGGTGATAGCGGCGAGGTACATTGGGATGGCTTTGCCACGGACGTCACGGACCGGAGGCTTCTGGAGCGTGTCGGCGAACAACGGCAGCGCCTCCTTGAGGAGTCGCAACGCATCGCCTCGATGGGAAGCTGGGAATACGATGTCAACATGGGGGTGCTGCGGTGGTCCGACCAATTATTCCGCCTTCTTGGCCGCGAGGCACAATCCTTCCAGCCGAAGTTGCCTGATCTATACAAACACCTTCATGAGGAGGACCGCGAGGAAGTCCGGAGCGCCATTGATGCCGCCCTTGCCGGGCAACGGAAGTTCAACTGGACGGCGAGGAGCCTTGACCCGGCAGGAAAGATCCGGTGGCTCACCTGCCAGGGCGAGGCGACCTTCGAGGGCAGGCAACTCATCCACCTTGTTGGTATCGTCCAGGACGTCACCGGCGAGATGGAGAAGGAAATTGCCCAGAAAACCATGGACGACCGCATGCAGCAGGCGTCCCGCTTTGAGAGCCTCAGTGTATTGGCCGGAGGCATTGCCCACGACTTCAACAACCTGCTGGCGGGAATTCTTGGATATGTCGACCTGGCCCTTGGGGAGCTTTCCCCCGTCGCCCCCGGGCGCGAGTATGTCACCATGATTGAAAAATCGACCCTGCGTGCCGCCGAACTTACGCGCCAGATGCTTGCCTATTCGGGGCGGGGTCATTTCATCATCGAGAGCATCAACCTGACGACACTCGTCGAGGAAATGAGCCATCTTCTCCAGACCGTCATCACCCGTAAGGCGGTGCTGCGGCTGGACTTTCACCGGGAGATTCCCCACATCGAGGCGGACAAGACACAGATCCGCCAGATCATCATGAACCTGATCATCAATGCCTCCGAGGCAATTGGGGAACGCAGCGGCATCATCACGCTAAGGACCGGTGCGATTCAGGTCTCCCGCGAGTACCTCCAGGAAACCTGGCTCGATTTTCACAATCCCGATGGCGTCTATACGTTCTTCGAAGTGTCGGACACCGGGTGCGGCATGAACGATGAGACGGTGAAACACATCTTTGATCCTTTCTTCACAACGAAGGACAATGGACACGGTCTCGGCCTTGCCGCCGTCCTTGGGATCATCCGGGGCCATAACGGCTTTATCAAGGTCTACAGTGAACCGGGAAGGGGAACCACCTTTAAGGTCGGGTTCCCAGCCATCGACGAAAAGGAACAACCAATGCAAGAGACGGACATCTCACCGGCAAAAATGGACGGTGGCCTTGTCCTTGTCGCCGATGACGAGGAAACAATACGGGCGATTACGGGGATGCTTCTGGCAAAAATGGGATTCGAAACCATTGTGGCTGCAGACGGCACCGAGGCCCTGGAAATCTTCCGGGAAAGACATCAGGATCTTTGTGCCGTGCTGTTGGACCTGACGATGCCACGTCTTTCCGGAGACGAGGTTTTTCGTGAAATTCGCAATATAGACGAAAGCGTTCCGGTGATCCTGATGAGTGGATTCACTGAGGATGATGCCGTGCGCGAGTTCCTTGGAAAGGGCCTTGCCGGATTCCTGCAAAAGCCCTTCCGCCTGCAGGAACTGCGCGACAAGCTACACGAAAGCCTTGGCATCCAGGAAGACGGGTGAACCCACCAGCCGTCCCTGTCTATTTCGTTACCCGAACGACCTCATCGAGCG
Source organism: Candidatus Sumerlaeia bacterium (assembly GCA_020831705.1). Lineage (GTDB taxonomy): Bacteria > Sumerlaeota > Sumerlaeia > SLMS01 > SLMS01 > JAFIGB01. Next base: position 19,605 of record JAFIGB010000160.1, read on the forward strand.
TGACAAGCCCCCGCGCCAGGTACTCCAGCGCCGAGGTGCGAAGTGACTTCATACCGGACTGGATGGCAATCTCGCGGATTTCCCCGGTCGTGAGCGATTCCTTCTCAAGGGCCACGCGGAGGCGCTCGCTCGGTTCGAGGAATTCGAAGACACCGCTTCGGCGGTAGAAGCCCGTCTGGTTGCAGACCGTGCAACCGGTTCCCTTGCGAAAGATATAGTTGTCCAGATCGGCTTCCGACAGGCCGATTTGCTCAAGCAATGCCGGGTCGGGTGTTGTATCCGTCGAGCACTTGGAGCAGACAAGGCGGACGAGACGCTGGGCGATGACCAGGTTGAGAGCGTCGGCGAACTGGCGGGGCGAAACCCCGAGGTCAATGAGGCGGGCAACCGATGCCGAGGAGTCAATCGTGTGCAGGGTTGAGAGGACCAGGTGCCCGGTGAGGGCGGAATTGACGGAAATTTCCGCGGTTTCATGGTCGCGGATTTCCCCAACCATGATGATGTCGGGATCCTGGCGAAGGATCGAACGAAGGCCACTCGCGAAGGTCAGCCCCTGGGATACATTGACCTGCATCTGCGTCATCCCGGGAATTTGGAACTCGATGGGATCCTCGATGGAAATAATGTTCTTCGAGCCGGACTTGAGCTTCTGCAGGGCGACATAAAGGGTGGTGGTCTTGCCCGATCCCGTCGGGCCGGAAACCAGGATCAGGCCGTGGGGTGCCTCGATGGCGCGATCGAAGCGCTTCTGGTCCTCGGGCATCATACCAAGGTGGCGGGTGTCCATCTGGATGGAGCGAATGTCGAGGAGACGAAGGGAGGCTTTCTCGCCGGAGCCGGACGGGGAGGTCGCCACGCGAATGTCTATATCGACGTTGTCGACGAGCTTGGTCATCTTGCCGTCCTGGGGCACGCGCTTTTCGGCAATGTTCAGGCTCGATTCGACCTTGATGGCGGACACCATGGCGGCGGAAAGGGAACGCGGCAGCTGGATCATCTCGGTCATCATGCCGTCTATACGCTGGCGGATCACGAGGGAATCGAGGCCCGGTTCAAAGTGCAGGTCGGAGGCGCGGCGCCTGATCCCGAGGGTGATGACACCGTTGAGGAGAAGGCCCACCGACTCGCGACCGATAAATCGCTCCATGGACTCGGCGCCCTTGTTGACGCGCTCCACGTCACTGGAAAGACCGTCGGCGATGCTCTGGAGGTATTTCTCCAGCGTGTGCACCGGCTTGATGGTTCCTTCACACTTCGGGCATTTAGAAAAGATGAACCCCGGATAATCCTTCGGGTTGTCCAGGCGGAAACCGCAATGTGGGCAGGCATTTTCCGCCGCCACCTTCTTGTCCTTACGCTTGAAGGATGTATTGCGGATGATGAACAGGCCGAGGGTGATGGGGCCGAGGGCCTTGACCCGCAGGCGCAATTCCGCCGCGACGACATTGCCCCGCTTCGACACCCAGCCGAGGAACAGGGAGGGAATCACCCACCAGAAGACAATGAATCCACCGATGGTGGCGACCACGCCAACGATCATGTCTGCATTATCGTGGAGGATGCCGCCATCGCGAAAGAGGGAAAGAAAATTATCAAGGATGTCGCCCTGGAAGAATTCGGAAAAGCTCCGTGGCGATGTGTCCTCCACGACCTCCTCCTCGGGTTCGTCGAAAAGGTCGGCGAACTCCGCGGCGAGGCGTTGCTCGTTTTCCTCGCCCAACTGGGCGTAGCGCTCCTCGCCCGTTGCGGCGTCGGTGGCCATGCGGAAGAAAACAATGGATTCCACGACGGCTGCACGGATGGCATCCTCATTGCCGGAGGCCCTGAGGCTCCGTGCGCGGTCGGCGAGGATCACCGCGTTGTCATGGCTGGCGGTGGAGTAACCC
>JAFIGB010000162.1 GCA_020831705.1 Candidatus Sumerlaeia bacterium
GAATGGGATTGAGGGGGAAAGTGGCCCATGGTTGGTAGCGGGCAGGACCGTCGCCCGTGATGCTTTCCATAAGTGTGAGGTGGGTGACCAGTGATTTGCCCGCCTTGAAGAATTTATGGGGTTCGATTTGTTTGCGAAACGGGCCAAGGCCCTTGGTGGATTTGATCCTCGCCAGGGTGACATGGGGGGAAAAGTCCTGGTCGGGAATGGGAAGGTGGGAACTCTTGAGGGCATCGGCGCAACGTTGTCGCAGTTCCATGAGAGCCGGAGGTGGGTTGTGGACGCCAATCCAGAGGACGCGTGGTGGTTCCTTTGGGTCGGAAGGAAACATACCGAGACGGCGCACATCGATTTTGAACTGCTCGAAGCCTGCGAGGAGGCTGGCCGTTTGTTCACGGAGCTTGATGGCGGAATTCCGTTCCAAATCCCCGAGAAAATAGAGGGTCAGGTGGAAATTCTCCGGTGGAGCCCAGAGTATTTTGGCGGGGGTGAAGAGGACAGCCTTCTCCATTCTTGAGGATAGGTCGACAAGATTTTGATGGACTCCGGTGGAGAGTTCGATGGCAAAAAAGAGTCTGTGGCTGGTCTGCGACTTGCTTTCTTGAGTGTCGGTCATAGTTGTTGGCCTGTCATAGCAAAGGGTTTATTTCTAGTGTGTTCCGGCTTTTCACGGCTTGACAACTGGGCTTGCGGGGCTGAAGTTGTGGAACAGCCATGGCGGATGATTCCCCAGGTGAGCTGCGTGGATAATGGAGGTGGCACATGAAGGATTTGGGAAATACTATGGGTACTACGAAAGAAATTGATGTCACGATTGTCAATGAGCAGGGGCTGCATGCGCGGCCGGCGGCCCAGTTTGTCCGTCTGGCTTCAAAATATCCCGACGTGGAATTGACGGTCATTAAGGAATCGCTCAGCGTCAACGGAAAGAGCATCATCGGCATCATGATGCTGGCAGCCGGCCCGGGTTCGAACCTCAAGCTGCGTGCGGAGGGGGAAAAAGCCACCGAGTTGCTCGAAGACCTCAGGACACTGATCGAGAGCCGTTTCGGGGAGGAAGAGTGAGCGAGCACCTTCCCGCAAGTACCCATTCAAACAGATATAAGCCAAGGCCGAATCAATCCCACCATGAAGGCGAGGATGAGTAAATGGCCAAGCGGCGCTCCTTTTTTTTCACAGGACTGGGAGTCTCGGGTGGGGTAGCGCTGGGACCTGCGTTCGTCGTTGAACCCCTCGAGCAGGAAGTGGAAAGCCGCGTACTGCCCCCGGAGGAAATAGAGGGCGAAATCGAACGGTTCAACAAGGCTGTGGAAATGGCCCGCGTTGAAGTCCGCGATCTCGGAAAGACGGTCACCGAGCGCCTCGACGCCAATCAGGCCGCCATCTTCGATGCCCATATTTACCTCCTCGAAGATCCCCTCCTCATCGACCAGACCATCGCGAGGATTCGCGAAACCTCCCACAATGCAGAGTTTATTTTCTGGTCGATCACCCGTGACATCGGCGACCAGCTGCAATCACTCGGTGACAGTTACTTCAGCGAGCGATCCCATGATCTTTACGATGTTTCCCGCCGTGTCCTGAAATTTCTCAACGAGTTGAGCAGTCCCAACGCCAACGACCCCCAGAAACTCCCCAAGGGCTCCATCGTTGTCGCCAATGATCTGGGGCCGGGGGAAACGGCCCATTTCCATCGCAATGACATTGCGGGGCTTTGCACCAATACCGGGGGACCGACCAGTCATACCGCCATTATGGCGAAGGCCCTGTCGCTCCCTGCCGTTGTTGGGCTGGACTACTTGACGCATTACATACGCACGGGCGACTTCCTGATCATTGATGGCACTGAGGGGAAGGTCATCCTCAATCCCACCTCGGAACAAATTGAGTATTATCGGGAGCGCGCCGAGGATTACCATCAATCACGTTCCCAGCTCCTTCAGATCAGCTCCCTCCCAGCCGAAACCCTCGATGGCCACCAGGTCAAGCTGGAGGCCAATATTGAGTTCACCAGTGAATTGGAGTTTGCCCTTCTTCAGGGTGCCGAGGGGATTGGTCTGTATCGCACGGAGTACCTCTTTATAGACAGGCACACCCTTCCCTGCGAGGACGAGCAGCAGGTGGATTACGAGGCGGTGCTCACTGCCATGGGCGAACGACCCGTCGTCTTCAGGACATTGGATATCGGCGGTGACAAGTTGTCCGTTTCCCTTCCCACCATGAAGGAGTCCAACCCCTTTCTCGGCCTGCGCGCTCTTCGCCTCTGTTTGGCGAACCCCGATCTCTTCCGCTGCCAGTTAAGGCCCCTGATGAAGGCATCGGCAGGACGCGAACTGAAATTGCTCCTCCCCATGATATCGGGACTGGATGAAATCCTTCAGGCCCGCCTGATCATTGACGAGGAATACGGGAAGCTGAAAAAGCAGGAATTGCCCGTGCCGGATACGATCAAGGTGGGAGCGATGATCGAGATTCCCTCGGCGGCGCTTCAGGCTGAAATTCTCGCCCGGGAAGTTGATTTCTTCTCCATCGGCACCAATGACCTGATCCAATACACACTGGCCGTCGACCGTGTGAACAAACTCGTT
>JAFIGB010000175.1 GCA_020831705.1 Candidatus Sumerlaeia bacterium
GACGAGCGTCCCTGCCATTCCGGCCTGGTGGGCCACCTTGATACTGAAGTCCAGAACCTCTGCCTGTCGCTCCTCCCCGTTGCTGAGGGAATCCAGGCCCGTTTCACTGAGGATAAGAGGTGTCTCGGGGTAAAGATGGCGCAGCCTGTACAGATAGTCGCGCAGGGACTTCTCGTCCTCAAGATAGACATTAAAGCCAATAAAGTCGAAGAAGTCGATCCGGAGGAATTCTGTCGAAGGGAAGTTGGCGAACCCAATAAGCCGGTCCGGGTCGATGGATTTTGCATGAAGGTAGAGGCGCTTGAGGAAGTCCTCGACCCGTGTTGGACCAGCCCACCGGGCGAGGTCGGATGGAATTTCGTTACCGATCATCACCCCGAGAACACACGGCCAATTCCGGGCCTTCCTGATTCCATCCTCCACCATGGCGAGGCACATCTCCTCCATGGACTCATTGCCATAGACATCAATGTGCTTCGGCCAGGGGACGTCCATGAGGATCCAAAGCCCCCGCTCCGAAGCCAACTCCACCAATTTCTCCGTGGGGGTTGTATAGACACGGATTGTATTCGCCCCCATCCGAACGATCCCGTCGAGATCGGCCGCGATTTGCTCCGCAGCAGGATAGGCATCACCGGCTTCATCGGGTCGGAAGGGCCCATAGGTGACTCCCTTCACGAGCCACTTGCGGCCATCGCGATGAAAGTGAAACCCTCTTGCCTCGATGGGCGAGTGCTGGTGAACGCTGTCATTCATAGAGAACCCAGTTGCTTCCCACGCTTGTCGCACCGCCCTCATCGGTGAGCGTGATATCGTCGAAGTATAGGCGGATTTCCGGCCTGCTGAAATCCGGTCCGGCAAAGAGGAAAAAGGCCAGAAATCGTGTTTCGGAGAGGAGTTCCTCAACCGTCCGATCCCCGTCATTGTTCTCAACAAGATCCGGCGATCGCAGGTCGAGACTGACCTTCTCGAATGTTGTACCGACTGAAGGTGTGACAAACCAATAGAGCTTGGGGAAGGTGGAATTGGCGTTCTGTGGATAGCACTCCAGGATGACCTGGAGCTCCATGTTTGCAGCCGTAGGATTCACGCAGGCAAAAAAAGACAACGTCTCGAAGGATGTCATGTCACCGGGATGGGTGAGTGTTGACTCACCCAGCTGCGAGGGGACGGGAATCCCGCAGGTTTTGGAGAAAAAGCCTGCTGTATCATTGTTTGCGGTAAACTCGAAAACTCCCTGGGGTGTTTGGCCGCTTGCGAGCACCAGTGATTCCGTGGCCGGGTCTATGGCCTTAAGTGCGGGAACCGTGAAGGTGAAATCCGTGATCCAGTCACGGCCAACTCCCTCGGCCGCCAACGTCAGGTTCTCAACGTCGTCTATAACCAGCGTTCCACCTGTTTGGCCTCCCACCTGGGAGATGGCTGTGGCGGGGAAAGCCGCAATGAGTGCGGAAATGAAGGCGGTCGTCATCACCGCTTTAATTGACATGGATGCTTTACTGTTCATGTTGTGGCTCCTTTTAGGAACTTGGTCTTAGTAGATGGTCCATTGATTACCTTCAACATTGGGTGAAGGTGTTGGCGTCGGGTTTGGGGTCGGTGTTGGGCTGGGAGTCGGGGTCGGATCGCCCCCTCCATTGTATATCCCCTCCAGGGTAACATCGTCAACATGCACCTCAAGAGTTCTTGGGACAAATCCGGTTTCTCCATAGTAGTAAAAGGAGAGAAAGCGTGTCTGGGAGAGGAGTTCCTCGACCTCCAGACCATTCGCATTCTCCACAATGTCGGGTTGGCGCAGGTCGATCTTTACCTCCTGAAAGGTATTTCCGGAAGGGAGGGAGTATCTCCAATACAGCTTGGGATGGTTCGGGCCGGGGTAGGTCTCGAGGATAACCATGAAGCTCTGATTGGTAAGCACCGGCGAGTAGCGAGTAAGGAACCGGAGGTGGGTAAACGAGGAAATGTCGCCAGGAAAATCAAGGGAAGATTCCCCTTTAACCCCCGGCATCGGAACCCCAAAACCCTTGCTCACAAAGCCATATTCGGATGGAATCCGGTAGCGCAACGCACCAATAGGGGATTGTCCTTCGGCCAGACTGAGCCCCGAATCGGTGAGTGACACCCATCGAAATGGGTTCTCCGCCCCCCAGATAAAATCAGGAATCCAAAGGCGCTCAACACCTTCGGCCAGAATGTTTTCCTCCTCGGCATCATCGAGAACAAACGGCCCATCCGCCGAAGTTTGACCGCCGATTTGACCAATCGCGGACATTGGCAATAGCGTCAGGAATGCCAGAACCAACACGGGCAAATCCCGCCAGATGTGACTTGGTTGCAGGACACTTTTCTTTTCTCTCACTCTTCCTTTTTCCTTTTTTCTTCTTCTCTTCTCCACCCACAACATCGCGCCCAACGTCCCCATTTATTCTGTTCCAGTCAAGAGATTTGCGATGGGCGGGTAAGCTCCAATTTGTGCCGCTCCACCCTATTACCACATAACATAGCCACTCCTCCACCACCGGACCCGGAAAGCCTGGGGTGTTCTCCTGTTTCATCCCCATGACCTTCTCCTCCCGGGAAATTAATCCCAGGGTAAGGAGCCCATGCGGAAGGTGGCCTGACGTGCGTCAATGATGCTGCTCATGGGCGACTTCAGGAGCAGGGATTACTTGTTGAGTATCTGGATGTACTTTTCCGAGTCGGCGCGGACTTTTCACAGGAAGAGGGAGTTTTAATGAATTCTCCTCACATGTTCATTTGAGCTTATGTTGAACATGGTCAATCCAGCCGTCTGCCTTCGATGACTCGGACAAGGATCATGATGATCGCAATGACCAGCAGAATGTGAATCAGTCCCTGCATTGTGACGGACGATACCATGCCCAGCAACCAGAGGACGATCAGGACGATAGCAATGAGGTAGAGCATTTCATTTCCTTTTGGTTCCAGATGTGTCTGGTGAACCACCGGAACGGGGGGGGATGGCTCCGGGGTGGAGCCATCCCTTGGGGCCGCTTCTCTCTTAGAGAGCCAGGGCTTCGACACGGACGGACTCGAGGATCACGCCGATCGTCGGGTCGTCAGCTGTCATGTCGCCGTTGGGCCGGTCGGTCCAGAGCAGGTCGAAGCTGAAGATCCAGTTGTTTCCGGCGATGTCATCCGGTGTCTGGATCCATTGGTGGTATTCCTCCACATTGCCGTCGACCGGGAGGCGCGCTCCCTCCTTGGAGTGGAGCACCAGCAGTGTGGAAAGCTGCAGGGAGCTGTCGTTCACGCGCATGCGAATGGTGGGAATCGCATTGACCTGTGCCGAGGTCGCCTCGGTCTTGATGCGCCACGTTATCATGTAGAGAGTATTGGCCACGAAGGGAACATTGGTCTCGTTTCCCCAGTAACCAAAGCTCACGCTCTTGTCGTCCTGCGGGGAACCAATGTCCTCGATTCGGATCAACAGGCCGTCACTGGTTGTCTGAAACACTTCGGGGATCCGAAGGGGGCTTGCAACGCGCGGAGTGAAGCCGTGTGACTGGCTATTGGCAAAGTTGAACTCCCTCACCAGGGTGCCGGGGCTTGTGATGGTGAAGGGTGGCAGGGCCTCCAGGACAACACTGGAAAGGCCAACAGTTCCCACGGGAGCGGCAATTCCGGAGAAGTTCATGACGTCGAAGTACAACCGGAATGTGGAGGTACCCTCGGGCTGGGTGAAGTAGTGGATGTATAGACGGCCATCCTCGTCCGGGGCCAGTCCATCAAAGTTGGGCCGTGGGGAGATGGACATCTCGTGGGTCTGGCGGAAGTCCAGTGTCGAGGCACGAAGGCGAACCACCGGGCCGAGGTCGGTCGCCGAGACCTTGTCGTTATAGATTTCTGCAAAGACGCGAAAGGCTGCCTCCTCCTCCATCGACAGGCGGGCAATCGATTGGACGCCGTCCTGGTATTCATTCGTCACGACAAAGGTGGGGGAGCGCCAGGTTGCAAAGCTGTTTGTGTTGTCACGTACCGTCATCTCGAGCGAGTCGCGGTCGGTGTTGCGGCGATCATCGACCACGCTGAAGACCGTGGTGTCCTGCTCAAAGACCCAACCCTCGACATCCTCCTCGAAATTGAAGTTCAGGGTGGGCGGAACCACAGGGCTCGGCTTGGTGATTGTGTTGGAACTCATCGAGACCGCCCCGTTCCTTGCCAGAGCCCTGCCGTCGAGCGTTGCGCCGGTGTTGAGGGTGATGGAAACCAGCGCGAGGACGTTTCCCTTGATGATCGATGTGGAACCGAAGGTGGCAGAGCTGCCCACCTGCCAGAAAATATTGTCCGGTTGTGCACCACCGGCGAGGATGATCTGGCGTCCGGACGTCGTTGTGAACGTGCTCGCCATCTGGAAGATAAAGACGGCGTTGGGGTCACCCTGGGCATCAAGGGTCAGGTCGCCGGAGGTGATCTCCAGCGAGGAGGTGGATTTGTAGAGGCCGGGAAAGAGCGTCATCCCGCCAAGATTTCCAGAGACGGTAATAGGAGCCGTCGTGCGGCCCGCGGCGTCATTATACGCCACTGTGAGATCGAACTGAGCCTGTGCCGCGGCGGGGTTGCCTGCATGGATGGAACCGATGACAATGCCGGGGGGGAATCCGGTGATTTCCGTTCCGGGGCTGACGCCGATGTTGCCCTGGATGACGGTACCGGCACTGGAAACATTCGTCAGGGTTGTACCCGCAAGGGCCACAAAGTCCGAGGCGGAACCGAGTTCGACGGGTGCTTCACCGGCTATGGCGACCGGGGCGAGGCTTCCGGCAAGCAATACCAGGGCGAGGTGCCTTAAGGCGCGGGGAGAATTTTGAATTTTCATGGGAGAATCTTTTCTTTGAAGGAAGGGGAACTTGGTTCACACTTTGGCAGCGTGTTGCCAGAAACCTGCGGTCTATACATTGATACGGGGGAAGGTGTGGCCTCATGGGTCTTTGTCAGGGGCGGACGTTTCCACACTCCCTGCCCTGGCTTTCGGGCACGAACTCTTTTGCGGGCGACAGGGCACCGTGCCGAGTGACGACGCTGGCGCCTTTGCTCGGAACCAACAATACTGCTGCCGGTACGCGGTCTGCACTCCGAAGCCAGTAACGGCCCGGGGCTTGTGTGGCCTGTTCTTCCATGGAATTTTCGGTTTCAGGCATGAGATCCAACTTCCTGTCTGGCGGTGGCCAGGGTGACGCGTTGGCGTGGTGAATAAAAAAAACCGGCGTGTTTCAACACCCCATTCAGGTGCTGAACCATGCCGGTTACTCTTCAACGGGCCTCCCCTCAAGGGGCTGCCCTTTATCTAGTCGTCCGACTCCGTTTCCAGTTTTGACTTGCTCTGGATCAACGAGGCTTGCTCAAGATACATGTATGGGTACGGAATACAATGGAAATCGTTCAATCGGATGACAGAGATGAAAACCCAGGGTGAAATTGAAGCCGCCATCGGAAATGAAATCGCGCGTATTCAGGTCGAGTATCTTGGCCGCGGGCCAAGGAGCATTCGTGCCCACCTGATCGATGATCTCATCGTCATTCGGCTCCAGGGAGTGCTCACTGCTGCCGAACAACACCTTGTCAAGTCTCTCCCGAAGGAAAAAGGCCGCGATCTTCTCAAAGAGGTTCGCACCCAACTCCTTGAAACCGCCCGCCCCCTCCTGGAGGCCATGGTCGAGGAAAAAACCACCATCCCCGTGCGCAGTTTTCACCACGACATCAGCACTGTCACCGGCGAGGAAGTCATCATTCTGTCGCTCGCCGGAACCCCCGTCATTCGTGAAGGAAAACAGAAGTAACGAATCTTTTTCCGGGCACGCAAGAAGGATGTTGCGTGCCCGGAGCGTCTATACATTTGAAGTTTGGTGTTTAGGAGGAGACGCGTACGACGAGGTCCGTCAACTCCTCGACGCTTGTGTCCTTCTTTTCCACGTCCATAATTTTTTCCCCATGGCTGAGGACCACAAATCTGTCGGCGACCTGGTAGCCGTGATAGATGTTGTGTGTGACCAGGACAGTGGAAAGGCCCTCGGACTTGAGTTGCATGATATACTCGAGGGTTTTCTCCGTCTCGCGGACGGAGAGGGCGCTGGTCGGTTCGTCGAGGAGCAGGATCTTGTTCTTGAAGTAGACAGCTCGGGCAATGGCGACGGCCTGCTTTTGCCCGCCGGATAGTCCGCGAACCATCTGGTCGGCGGAGGTAATGCCGGAGATGCCGACGGTCTGCTCCAGAACCTTCATGGCGATTTCACGCATTTCCTTGATTTTCATGAAGCCAAACTTGTTGGTCACTTCCCGACCCAGGAAGATATTGCGCATGATGTTGAGATCGTCGACCAGGGCAATATCCTGATAGATCGTCTCAATTCCCAGTTCATAGGACTCACGACGGTTTCTGATGCGCGCGGGCTTTCCACTGGCGAACAGGGCACCGGTTGTTGGCTGCACGATGCCCGACAGGATCTTGATGAGGGTGGATTTCCCCGCACCATTGTCCCCGAGAAGCCCAAGGACCTCACCCTCGCGAATCTCAAAGTCAATTCCCTTGAGGGCCTTGATGGGTCCGTAATGTTTGGCCAGCCCGCGATATTCAATAAGGGGGGGCGGCTGATCGGTGTCCCCG
>JAFIGB010000181.1 GCA_020831705.1 Candidatus Sumerlaeia bacterium
GTTGCCAGCCACTCAAGGTGCCCGGAACCCTCAGCAACCTCGTCACTGGTGACGTGGCATTCGACCGTGCCCTGTTCCGGTTTCTCAACGAGGCTCAATAGAACCGGTGCGAAAAAGTTCCGTGCATAATAATGGAGGCCCTTCCAGCGATGATGGTAGTCCAGCGAAGACCAGGATACTCCGGGCCATGTGTCATTGAGCTGCCAATAAAGGGCGCCCATGGTCCTCGGCATGAGACGCCGCCAGTGTTCCACGGCATACTTGATGGACATCGCCTGGAGGATCTGGGAAAGGTGCATGGTGCTTTCGAAGGTCGTCGGAAGCCGAAACCAATCGAGGAGATACGACATGATCAGGGTGTTACCCACGCCGCTTCGCTGGTGGGCCTCCATCACGGTGCTTGCCAGATGGCGTTGTTCGGGAGGGCAGAACCCCTCGATGGTCCTCGGTTCGGGGAAAGCCTGGAAGCCAAACTCGCTGACAAAGCGATGGCGCGTCGTGCGATACCACTCGAAGGGCTCCCTGCCATGCCACACATCCCAAAGATGTGCGTCGCCACACGATTCGTCGCGATGGTTCAGGCGATCACCATGGGGTGTGTGTGGACTCGCCGGCCAGTAATCACGATCAGGATCAAACTCCGAAACAATGGAGGGGAGCAACCGGTCAAAGAGCGTGGAGTAATCCTCCCAGCTCATCTGTCGATCCGTCCATGAATCCCCGACAAGCCCCTGCTCCAACTCATTGTTTCCACACCAAAGCGCCAGGCAGGCATGATGGCGTATGCGACGGACGTTGTCCCGCGCCTCCGCTGCAACTTCAGCCAGCCACTCCTCATCAAAAACGGGATACGTGGAACAGGCAAACATGAAGTCCTGCCAGACACAGAGACCCAGTTCGTCGCAAATCTCGTAAAAAAAGTCGTGTTCGTAGACGCCTCCCCCCCAGACACGCACCATGTTCATGTTCGCATCCCGTGCTGCCTCCAGCAGGGACCGATATTCCTCCTCGCCCGCACGTGTATATACTGCATCGGGGGGTATCCAATTGGCGCCCTTCGCGAAAAAAGGCCGGCCATTGCAGGTGAATTGAAAGGATTCGCCGAATTCATCCTCATGGCGATCAAGACGTAATTCCCGCAATCCAATGCGACAGGTCCTCACATCCAGAATCGTGTCACCTTCTCCCATCAACTCGCATCGAACATCATGGAGCGGCTGGTTCCCCATCCCACTGGGCCACCACAACGCGGGCTCCCTGATGGCAAGTTCCATGGTGCCCTTCGTGCCCTCGATAGACACCGTTCCAGCGGCGAGTTCCCTGCCTTTGAGGGAAACCGTCAGCCGAACCGCCTTCGCACCGGGCGAAGAAGTGGCTACATGGGTGGTGAGGTGGACGGCATTCTCCCGATGAACCTGGGAGATGTATAGATCCTCGATTCCGGGATGACTTCGCAGCTCCAACCGGACCGATCGCCAAATTCCTGCAGTGGGCAACACGGGTCCCCAGTCCCATCCGAAATTGCAGGCCATCTTGCGCACATACGCTCCGCCCTCGGGGCTTTCCGGAATCAGCCATGCATACATCGGCTGCTGCCCCTGCTTCTCCTCCATCAAGGGAAGCGGTGAATCGAAGGTAACAACAAGATGATTTTTTCCTTCCCGAAGTACCCCCGCCACGGGGAAATCATACTGGCGAAACATGTTTGCCGTCCTGCCGAGGAGTTTGCCATTGAGCTCCACGCTGGCCAGTGTGTCCAGGCCATGAAAATGAAGGAGCGCCCCCGGGTGCTGAGCGGCCTTTTTATCCAATAGGAAATCCAGCGAGTAGACCCACTGCTCCTTCGAAAGGGAATATACGTCCTTTTCATTGGTCCCAACAAAGGGATCCGAAATCGCCCCGTCCCGGATCAGATCCTCATGAAAACACCCGGGAACATTGGCAGGGTATTGCTGGCCGGTGGCTGGGCGAAGCAGTTTCCAATCGGCTCCGTCAAGGGAGGCGATGAGGAGGGCTGGAGTGAGTTCCGTGAATTGAAGGGCATGGGAGGGCATAAAAAACGTTTTCCTTATTGGCTGTGAGAGGGATCGCTTTTCTACAGGAGGCCTGTCAACGGGAATGGGACAGATCAGCGGAAAAATACAACCTTATATCCCTTTTTCCTTGATTCTGGGCGGCGTGAAGGTATTCCTCTCTCCGAGAGAAAAGGATTTCCCTTCATAGGTGAGCAAAAAGGCCCCTTTGGATGATGAGAACCAACAAAGATCGGAAAGAAGTCTTCATCCATGATGTGGCGAAAGCTGCAGGGTGTTCCATTTCCACGGTCTCGAAGGCGATCAATAATACGGGGAAGGTGAGCGCCAAGACCCGGCGTCAGGTTCTGCGGATTGCCGGTGAAATGGGATATGCAGCCCACCCCGGTGCCCGATCCCTCCGTGGAAGGGTGACGCAGAACATTGGTCTGCTGCATTTTCAGTCCGACATATTCGGGAATTATTTCTATGGAAGCGTCGGTGCGGGGATCGGGGAGGTTTTGGCCGAACGGAATCGCAACATGGTGATTTCCCCTCCGTGGCGGGGGAGCGGCGAATATGAAGTGCCGAAGTTCGTCCGGGAACGGTCCGTTGATGGTCTTCTGATCCTCGGGAATATCGTTGATGAGATCATGGACCGCCTTCTTGGGTGTGGCCTGCCCATGGTGCTCGTTGATACGGAAATGCCAGGCCATGGAGTGGATTCCATTGTCTCCGATGGGTTCAATGGTGCCCGGGATGGGGTGAATCACCTGATCAATCTGGGACATCGTGACATTGCGATGCTTGCAGCAAGTCAGGTGGACTGGAGCACCCGGCAGCGCTACTCGGGATACGTGACCGCCCTTGCCGAGGCCGGGATTCCCTTTCGGGAAGAACTGGTTGTGCGAGCCTCCCATGGGGAGGAGGGCGGAAGGTCCGCAGTACATGAGCTCCTCGCGAGGGATCAGGATTTCAGTGCCATCTTTTCCGTGAACGACGAGATGGCGATTGGTGCGATGATCTCCCTCCGTGAAGCGGGGCTGGATGTGCCCCGTGATGTGAGCCTGGTGGGCTTTGATGATATACATCTTTCCCGTCTGGTTCAGCCTGGCCTGACAACGATGCGGGTTGATCACAAGCAGATGGGGAGAATGGCAGCGACCCTCATGCTGAATCGTCTTGAGTCCCCCCCCGAGACATCCATGCAGCACATGTTTCCAGTAAAACTCGTCGAACGAGGAAGTACCTGCCGGAGGTAATTTACCAAGGAGGTCCGTGGTCATGTTGTATTACATGGGTGTTGATGTCGGAACGGGGAGTGCCCGCGTGGCATTGTTCGATGAAGCGGGGGAGCGCCATGGGCTCGGCATTGTTCCCATCAGGATGTGGCGCCCTCGTCCTGACTTTGTGGAGCAAAGCAGTGAAAATATTTGGGAGGCGATCTGCCGGGCAACGAGGATCGCCCTTGAGGAATCAGCCGTACAACCCGGTTCCATTGCGGGAATTGGTTTTGATGCCACCTGTTCGCTGGTGGTCGTGGATGGGGATGGTGCCCCGCT
>JAFIGB010000187.1 GCA_020831705.1 Candidatus Sumerlaeia bacterium
GGGCGGCCTTCATCATGGAGCACCTCTTGCCGGGGAATGGCCATGGCGGCCTCGACGCTATCGAGTTCGATGGTGCCAATGGCGAAGGACCCTGCCTTGATGCGTTGGTCGGTGTTGTCGACGATGACCTTCACGAGGAAATTGCGGGTGCGTTGTTCCACGGCGGGATTGATGCGGCTGATCGTGCCCTCGGTGCGATCCCCGTTGCTTTGCAGGGAAAGCGAGACAGTCTGCCCCTCATGGATATCACGGGAGAAGCGCTCGGGTATATACATTTCCGCCTCGAGGGTGGTAACGCTGGATAGACGAAGCATGTCGTCCCCCCGGGTTGCAAAACCGCCAACGCGTTCATGCCGTGCGGTGACAAAGCCGGAAAAGGGGGCGGTAACACGGGTGTCGTCCAGGTTCATTTGTGCGTTGTCCAGGGCTGCATTTGCCTCGGCAACCCGCGCCTCGGCAACGGCGACGGCTTCGACGGTGGGGCCTGCCTTGGCGATGGCGAGATCCTCGTGGGCGACAATAAGGGCCGCCTCGGCCGAGGAGACGCTGGCCCGAATGGAATCCCACTCCGACGCGGGGATGGTGCGGTTTTCGAAGAGCTCGCGGGAACGTTCCTTTTCGGCGAGAAGCCTGTCCAGTTCCGCCTGACGGGCGTTTTTCTGTGCTTCGAGACGCCTGATGTCCTCGGGGCGGCGCCATGCGCGAAGGTCCTCAAGGCTGGCCCTGGCGGTAAGAAGGGCGGCCTCGGCGGACTTTACAGCCAGCCGCGCACTTTCCGGGCGAATGACGAAGAGCACATCGCCCTCCTCAACAAAATCGCCCACATCGAGGGACAATTCGGTGATCGGCCCGGAGGCAAGGGCGCGAATGACCGCATCGTTTTGCGGTTGGAGGGAACCGGTTGTCCGTATAGACCGTTGAAAGTCACTGCGAACGGGCTCGACCACCGAGACCGGGCGGGGACGCAGGGCATCCTCCCGGGTGGAGTTCGCTCCATTCGTGCCGGCCTTTCCCTCGGTGCAGGCAACAAGACCCACTGCTGCCAGGGATATCATGACAAGGGTGGTGAATTTTCCCATCATCGTTACAGCTCCATTTCCAGTTCCGCGCCGATTCCCCGGCGCTCAAGAAGGGTTCCCTCCACCGCATACAGGGTGGTGAGGGCTTGTATATAACCGACCCGGGCGACAATCTCGTCGACCCGTGCCTGAACCAGGTCGCGCTGGATGCTCAGGAGATCAAGGGTCGTGGAACGGCCCACACGGAAGCGGCTTTGTTCGGCACGCAATTCCTCCTCGCGGCTTTCCACCGTGCGCCTTGTGGCGCCGAGGCGCTGCCATTGGCGGTCGACCTCAATGGCGGCCTGGCGAACCTCCATTTCGATCATCTGTTCGAGGTTTGAAAGGGCGGTCTCGGCAAGTTCCAGGCGGAACCGCGCGCGGCGGTCCCGTGCCCGTTCCGAACGGTTCAGGGGGTACATTTCAAACTGCAGGCCAAGCTCGTAATTGTCGTAGGCGCTGTCGTCGAGACGGTCGAAGGCATTGCGCTGGGAGTTGCCGAGACTGGTCCGCCCGTAGGAACCAAAGGCATCGAGGCGGGGCAGGAGGCCGTTGCGGGTGCGGACGACCTCAAGCTCGCTGTTGGAAATGTCGAGCTTGGCCTGGGCGAGAATCGGTCTATACAACTTCGCAAGGTGGGCGCTGGTGATGTCATCCAGGTTTATCTCGGCAACTTCGGGGGGATCCTGGGGATCGAAGGTGATTGCCCACTGGCTGTCTGCGTCGGGGTTGAGGAGGCGCACAAGGGCGAGGTTGCGCTGGCGAACGGCGGCCCGCCCGTCAATCAGGTCCGCCTCGCGGGAGGCAAGCTCCGCCTTGGCGGAAAGCAGTTCCGCCGTGGTTCCACGACCCACGCGGACGTATGATTCGTTCAGACGTACCTGCTCCTGGGCAAGCTCGATGGAGTACTCCTGAATGCGCACCGTTTCCTGGGCGAGCACCAGTGCCCAGTACGCCTGTTCCACCTGCTCGACCAGATCAATGACGAAGCCCCGCAATTCGTGGATGCTCCGGGCGGCGCTGTTCTCGGCCTGGCGCAGGGAAACGAGGTTCACCCGGGTGCCGCGGCCACGAAGAAGTGCCTGATTCACGCCAACAGACCAACGGCCGGAATACTCCGGGTCGGTGAAGTTGGTGTTGTTTCTGGCAACGCCACCGGTGAGATAGACCTCGGTGCCCGTCGGAAAATACTGGGAGGCGGTAATGGAGCCGTCTATATGTTCATCCTCAATTTCCGGAGACGCGCCTGCCGGGAAGGAAAAGGCGGCCGTTCCCCCCAACTGACGGGTGTCACGTCCGAATGAGGCCCGTGACGTGAGCCGGGGGTCAAAGGCACCGCGTTCTATATTGGGAAGAAGCGCGGCAATCTCGGGGTCGAGGCGCTGAACTCCGAGGGAACGATTTCTAGCCAGCGCGGTGAGGACGGCACCATCCCGGGAAAGGGGCATGGTCGTGACACCGTCATGGGGAAGGGTTGCCCGTGATTCGAGCCTGGCATCCTCGGCCTGAACCAGGGCGCGTTCCAGGGACTCGGGAGGCTGAACAGCTTCCGTTGTATAGCTGGTGCGGACACTTCCGCACCCGACCCCTGCAAGAAGACCTGCGACGAGGAGAAGGGGTGCTGTATATCCGGTTGTGTGCGTGGACTTCATCAGTTTGCCTCCGCGGCATGATGTGGATCTGGGGTGATTGATTCTTCCGGTGGGGCGACGTACCGCCCGATCGTGCGGCGTACCTTCATGGCGAAGTCGTCCATCAATGAATAGACGCAGGGAATGACAAGGAGCGTCAGGAACGTCGAGGTTAACATCCCGCCAATGACCGCGACTCCCATGGGGGCACGCTGCTCGCCACCTTCACTCATCGCGAGGGCAATGGGAACCACGGCGGCGATGGTGGTAAAGGCGGTCATGAGGATCGGACGCAGGCGCAGGGGGGCGGCCTCAAGGATCGCCTCCTCCCGCTCCAGCCCCATTCCACGGCGCTGGTTAATAAAGTCAACCAGCAAAATTCCGTTTTTGGTCACAATTCCAATGAGCATGATCATTCCGATGAAGGAAAAGATGTCCAGCGTATGGTTGGTGATGACAAGCAACCCCAACCCGCCGATCGCCGCCAGGGGGACCGACATAAGGATCGTGAAGGGATGGATGAAGGACTCGAACTGGGAGCCGAGGATGACGTATATCATGATCAGCGAGATCATAATCGCAATGAGGAGATACCGGAATGCCTCGGCGAAGGTTTCCGCCTGCCCGGACAGGGCCGTCGACCAGGCCGGGTCGTCGGGAACATGGCGGTCGGCGATTTCATTCATCGTTCCGATGGCATCGGCAAGGGGGACGCCCTCCAGGTTCGCGTATATATTAACAGCACGCATCCTGTTGAAACGATTGATGGAGTTTGGGCCCTCGGTTTCCTCGATCTGGACGAGGTTGGCGGTACGGACAAGTTCCCCACTGGAGGAGCGAACCGCCAGCTGAAGCAGGTCCTCCATGTTTTCCCGGGCATCGGGACGGGCGCGAAGGCGTATATCATACCGGTTGCCACCATCCTTGAACCTGGCGACATCCATCCCACCCATGAGGATGCTGAAGTCCTGGCTCAGGCTGAGGACATCCACGCCAAGGTTGTCCGCCATTTCCCGGTCAATGCTGACCTTCACCTCGGGCTTGTTCAGGCGCAGGTTGTCATCCACGTCTATAAATCCGGGCATATCGCGCATGTCCGCCATGATGGCATCGGACACACGGCGAAGCTCCTGGACGTCCGGCCCCTGCACGATATATTCAAGGTCGGCATTCCGCTGGCCGCCTCCGATGGGCGAGGCGGGCTCCACGGAGATACGCGCGTTTGGAATCTGCTCGGCGAATTCCCGGCGCAACCGACGCATGACCTCGTCCTGGCCTGCCTCGCGCTGCCCCGGGCGCACGAGGGTGACGAAGGAAATCCCCGTATTGACACTTCCACCACCAAGACCAACGGCAGTCAGGGCACCGCTGACCTCGTCCTGGGCGAACAGAACCCGTTCCGCCTCGCGCAGGGCGCTGTCCGACTGGTGTATAGACGATCCAACAGGGAATTCCAGGCGCACCAGAAACTGGCTTTCATCCGGCTGGACGGAGAAAGTCTTCTCGACCACCGGAATCAGCGCCATACCCGCAAGAAAGAAGAGAGCACCACCACCAACTGTCAGCCACCGATTGCGAAGGGCCACCCGGAGAGAGGTCTTGTAAAATCCCTCGAACCAGACAAACGCATTCTCAAACATTCGAAATATCGGTCCGTGCTCCTTCGTATGACGCAGGAAGCGCGAGCAAAGCATCGGTGTCAATGTCAGCGAAAGCGTCGTGGAGACCACAATCGCCAGCGCGACAGAAAGACCGAACTGAAGGAAGAAGCGCCCAATAATCCCCTCCATGAACGCCACGGGAACGAAGACCGCCATGATCGTCATCGACGTGGCAATGACGGCGAAACCAACCTCGCCGACGCCGTTTCGCGCCGCGTCCATTGCTCCCTCGCCGAGGCGCTCCATGTGCCTGAATATATTCTCAAGCACCACGATGGTATCGTCGATAACGAGCCCAATCGCCAGCGACATCGCCAGCATTGTCATGTTATTGATGGTAAACCCGGCGAAGTACATCACCACAAACGCGCCGACAATGGAGGTCGGCAGCGCCAAAATACTGATCAATGTCATCCGTATGTTTCTCAGAAAGACAAGCATCACCACCGAGGTCAGCAAGCCACCGAGAAACAACCCGAAAAGGGTGTCGTTCATCGAGTTTTCAATGAAGCGTGAGCTGTCACTGGCGATCTGTACATTAATACCCGATGGCGCCTCGGCAGCGAGTTGCTCCACCATCTCCCGCACCGCACTCGCCACGGCAACGGTGTTCGTACCCGACTGCTTTCGGATGCCAAGGCCAATGGAGGGAATGGAGTTGTAACGGACCACCGAACGGAAGTCCTCCTCGCCATCGAGCACCTCCGCCACATCCTTGAGATAGACAACGGAGCCGCCGCTTTCAAGAACAACCAGCTCGCGAAGGGAGTCCACGGTTTCATATTCACCCTGGACCTTGACGACCAGTTCGCGGTCCCGCTGCTCGATGCGGCCACCGGGCAACTCGACATGCTTGCGCTGGATGGCGTTGGAAACATCCGTCGCAGTCAGACCCCGCGATTCCAGGGCATGGGGATCCAACCAGATGCGGACCTGGCGATCCCGGAAGCCACCGAGCATCACCGAACCAACGCCGGGAACCGTCTGGAGACGTTCGCGAAGCACCTGGTCGGCGTATTGACCCATCCTCCGGTAATCACCGGCGCTGGTCACCGCCACCCAGATGATCGGCTGGGCGTCTATATTCAGCTTGCTGACAATGGGAGGCTCCAGGTCGGTGGGAAGCTGGCGCTGGGCCTGGTTGATCATGTCGCGCACTTCCTGCGCCGCGACATCCACGTTCTTGGAGAGGATGAATTCCACAACGATCTGGGATCTTCCCTCGGTGGAGGTCGACTGGATCGACTTCACTCCCTCGATCGTATTGATCTCCTCCTCCAGAACATCGGTCACATCCTGGTCCATGATCTCCGCATCGGCCCCGGG
>JAFIGB010000188.1 GCA_020831705.1 Candidatus Sumerlaeia bacterium
GGCTTACCTTTTTAAATTTCTTAACTGAAAAAAAACGCGGCAGGCCCCCAAAGGGTGGCTGCCGCTTTTGCGTTGTCCGTCGTCCTGTCAGAACCGGGGATTACTCGCCGGAGGGGGGAAGGATCACCGTGTCGATGACGTGGATGACGCCGTTGGAGGCCATGACATCGGCGGCGGTAACACGGGCGTCGTTGATGCGGACGTTTTCACCGTAGGTGCGGACGTTGATCTTCGAGCCCTGGACGGTGGTGGCTTCCGAAACCTTCGCAACATCCTCGGCGGTTACCTTGCCGGGAACAACGTGGTAAAGGAGCACGGCGGTGAGGGCTTCGCGGTCGGAACCAAGGGCGGCGAGTGTTTCGGCGGGGATCTTTTCAAAGGCCGCGTCGGTCGGTGCGAAGACGGTAAAGGGGCCTTCTCCAGCCAGGGTTTCATGGAGACCGGTGGAGGTCAGCAGGGCGGCAAGGGTGGTGAAGTTTCCGGCGGCGACGGCGGTTTCAACGATATTGTTGGAGGGGCCATCGGGGGGAAGGATCACCGAATCAATGACGTGGATGATGCCGTTGGAGGCCATGATGTCCGTCTTGGAGATGCGGGCGTCGTTGGCGTAAGCCTTGTCATCCCGGACGGAGAAGGAAATGCGGTGGCCCTGGAGGGTGCGCAGGCCGTTCTCGGCGGCAAGAACCTTCGCGGCGTCATACTTTCCGGCGACAACGTGGTAGGTGAGAACCTTCTTCAGTTCGTCGGGGTTGGCGGCGAGATGCTCGAGGACTTCCTTGGGGACTGCCTTGAAGGCTTCGTCTGTGGGTGCAAAGACGGTGAAGGGGCCGTCGCCCTTGAGGGCGTGCACGAGATCGGCCTCACCAAGGAGGGCGGCAAGGGTGGTGAAGGAACCGGCCTTGACGGCGGTATCAACGATGTCAGCATTCTTTTCCTTGTAGCTGCTGGACTTGTCCTCACGATCGGAGGACGGCCCGTAGGCCGTGGCGGTGGTGGTGGTCAGGAGCATGGCGGCTCCGATGAGGGTGGCGCTGGCGATGGCGGCGAATTTTCCTGTGATTGCAAACATAATTACTGTCTCTCTTCCGTCTAGGTTTAACGCGGAATGCCGCGCTCGACTTAGACATAGACAAGACCGTGCCAAGGATTGTCGCTCGCTCTTTGGGTTGTTTTGGGGCATTTGAGCATCCGGGGGTGTAGGAATACGTTTCTTGCTCGGGGATGCGCCGTGGCCTTGCTCCCACCGCTGACACGGTGTCACGATATGATTCGGAGGTCTCCACCACCTTGTCCAAACGCCGCAAATCCCAACCGATCATGCCCGACATTGAAATCGTCGGGGCGCGGACCCATAACCTTCGCGGGATTGATTGTCGAATTCCTGCCGGAAAGTTGACGGTCATCACCGGCGTAAGCGGGTCGGGGAAATCCTCGCTGGCCTTCGATACCCTCTTTGCCGAGGGGCAACGGCGATATGTGGAGTCCTTGTCGACCTACGCCCGGCAGTTCGTGGCGAGAATGCCCCGCCCCGATGTGGATCGCATTGACCATATTCCCCCCGCCATTGCCCTGGAACAGAAGAATGGGGTGCGGAACGCCCGGTCAACGGTGGGCACGGCGACGGAGATCAACGATTACCTCCGTCTCCTTTTTGCCCGGGCCGGTCAGGTTATTTGTGAACAAACCGGGGGGGAGGTCCGTCGTGACAGCCCCGATTCGGCGCTTCGTTTTCTCCTTCGCGAGGCGAAGGACGCCCGGGTGTCGATCATTGCCCCCGTGATTCTGAAGAAGAAGGCACTGCTGAAAGCGACGCTGTCTGAGCTTCTGCGCCAGGGATTCACCCGCCTCGTCGTGGATGGGGAGATCGAGGACATTGATGATCCCTCCTTCGACAGCAAGCGACTGGATAAGCGGCTGGAGGTGGTGGTGGATCGCGTGGCGATTCGGGCGGGGGAGAAGGGGCGCCTTCTGGAGGCCCTGGAGACAGCGTATCGCCTTGGCCAGGGTCGGTGTGTCGTGCGCTCCCGCGAGGGAACCGAATATACATTTTCAGACGAGCTTCGTTGTGCGTCCTGCCCGGGGGATTGCGGTCTTTCCTTTATGGAGGCGTCGCCCCAGTTGGTGAATTTTTCCAGTCCGTTGGGTGCCTGTGAAACGTGTCAGGGTTTCGGGCGCGTGACGGGATTGGATTGGGGGAAGATCCTTCCCGATCCGACCCTGTCGCTGGAGGACGGTGTGGTGGCGCCCTGGCGGGGCGAGGCCGGTGGCGAATGCCTGGCTGATCTGCGGCGTATGGCGAAGGGGCTGAAGGTCCGCATGAAAGTACCCTGGGAGGAGCTGACCGAGCGGGAACGAAACCTCGTCCGTGACGGGGATGGGTCGGACTGGTATGGAATCGCCGGTTTCTTTGAATGGCTGGAGGGGCGGCGCTACAAGGTGCAGGCCCGCATTCAGCTCGCCCGTTATCGTGGATATACACCGTGTCCCGACTGCCACGGTCATCGGCTGCGGACGGAAGCCACGGCGGTGCGAATCGGGAAGCTGCACATCGGTGATGTTTGCGCCATGACGGTTTCTGAGGCCCTGGTGTGGGCGGGAAAATTGAAGCTGCCAAGGGACCGTGCGAAGGTTGCCGAGCGCCCGCTGGAGGAGGTCCGCTCGCGGCTGGCCTACCTGGAGAAGGTGGGGCTTGGATATCTTTCCCTGGCGCGCCAGACGCGGACCCTTTCGGGGGGTGAAAGCCAGCGCATCAACCTGGCCACCTCGCTGGGGAGCGCCCTGACGGACACGCTATACGTCCTCGACGAGCCAACGGTGGGGCTTCATCCCCGGGACACGGCACGGTTGCTCGATGTGCTGCGGAACCTTCGGGACCTGGGCAATACAATCGTGACGGTGGAGCATGACCCGGAGGTCATCCGGGCGGCTGAATTCCTGGTGGACATCGGACCCCGGGCCGGGGAATCGGGGGGGCAGGTTGTCTATCAGGGGCCGTCGGATGGGTTGTCGGTCGCGAAGTCGCCGGATTCCCTCACCGCCCGGTATATACATGGAACCGGATTTAACGGAGCACCGGGCAGGGATCAGAAAAAGAAGCCGTCCGGCGGGGAGCGGGGCAAGTACGGGCGCCGTGTTCCCAATGCGTGGATTACCATCAAGGGGGCGCGGGAGAACAACCTGCGGTCCCTGACGGCACGCCTCCCCCTGGGGGTCCTTTGCTGTGTGACCGGTGTCAGCGGAAGCGGCAAGTCGACCCTGATCAAGACATGCTTCCACGAAAATTATAGACGATCCGTAAAGGGGGAGACCAACACGGAACCGGGGGAGGTGCTGGATCTTGTCGGTCTGGAGCAACTGGATGAAATTGTCATGGTGGACCAGTCCCCCATCGGGAGAAGTTCGCGGAGCAATCCGGCCACCTATCTGAAGGCGTATGACCACATCCGCACCCTTCTGGGGGGAACGCCGGACGCCAAGGCGCTGGGTCTCACCGCCCGGGATTTTTCCTTTAACGTCGTCGGGGGGCGGTGCGAGGCCTGCCAGGGAACGGGCATGCAGACCATCGACATGCACTTCCTTGCCGATGTACAGATCGTCTGTGATGTCTGCGACGGGCAGCGTTTCCAGGAACGGATCCTTTCCGTGGAATGGCAGGATCGCAACATCAACGACATACTGAACCTGACGATTGATGAGGCGATCCGTGTCTTCGCCGCGTACCAACGGATTGTCTCCGGCCTGATTCCCATGCAGTCGGTGGGGCTTGGTTACCTGCGCCTGGGCCAAAGCACGGCGACTCTTTCAGGGGGCGAGGCGCAACGCCTCAAGCTGGCCTCCCATATTGCGGATATATCCTCCAACAAGCGGATGATGCTCCTCTTCGATGAACCAACAACGGGGCTTCACCCGGCCGATCTGGATGTATTGATCCGTGTGTTTGAGAACCTGGTGGCCCGGGGCTTTTCCCTCGTCGTGATCGAACACAACCTCCAGCTCATTCGCCATGCAGACTGGGTGATTGACCTTGGACCGGAAGGGGGTGAGGCCGGCGGCGAGATCGTCTGCGAGGGAACACCGGAGGAAATCGCCGCCCATCCGGAAAGCCTCACCGGGAAGTTCCTGGCCGAGGAAATCAAAACAATGACACAGAAGAAAGGCACCTGATGAATTTATCCCAACTCATTCGCGACCTCGAGGAGATGGCCGTCCTTCTGGAACTGGACGGCGCCAACCCCTTCAAGGTGGGGGCCTATCCAAAGGCGTCCCGCGCGTTGAAGGGGAACGCCGACGAAGTCCATGCCCATCTTGAGAATGGTACGCTCACGGAAATCGAGGGCATCGGCAAGGGGATCGCCTCTAAAATCGAGGAGTACCACGCCACGGGAAAAATTGAGGAGCTTGAGGAACTTCGGAAAAAAATACCCGGGGGCCTGGTGGACATGACACGCATTCCCGGCTTTGGCGCCAAGAAGGCGAAGGCCGTTTACAAGGAACTCGGTATAGACAACCTGGAGGACCTGGGAAAGGCATGCGAGGACGGCACTTTGGCCGCCCTGAAGGGCTTCGGGGAGAAAACCGCCGAAAATGTGGTCCAGGGAATCAGGCAGCTTGCCAGCTATACAGGGCGCCATCGTCTTGACAGCGCCCTGATGACGGCGATTCCCATTCTGGAGGCGCTTCGCGGGCAGTCGGATGTCCTTCAGGCCGAACTTGCGGGAAGCCTCCGTCGCCGCAAGGAAACTGTCGGGGATCTTGACTTTGTCGTCGCGACGAAAAAACCGGCGGCGGTCATGGATTTCTTTGTCGGGATGAAGGGCGTCACGTCCATCCTCGGCAAGGGGGAAACAAAGGCGTCGGTGATGCTTCACGGAGCAACCCAGGCGGACCTGCGGTGTGTCACCGAAACCGAGTTCCCCTACACGCTCCTCCACTTCACGGGAAGCAAGGAGCACAACACACGCCTGAGACAACTGGCAAAAGAACAGGGCCTGAAGCTCAATGAGTACGGCCTCTTTCCCGAGGGGAAGGAGAAGGCGCTCCCGGCACGGTCCGAAGCGGATGTCTATAAACACCTGGGGCTTGCGGAAATTGCTCCGGAACTTCGCGAGGACATGGGCGAGGTGGAAGCCGCCGCGGAGAAGCGCCTCCCGACCCTCATCACCCGCAACGATTTCCGCGGCATGGCGCACATGCACACCACCTACAGCGACGGCAAGCCCACCCCCCGTCTGTATGCCGAATGGGCGGTGAAACAGGGAATTTCCTGGATGGGCATCGCGGATCACAGCCGCTCGCTGACGGTGGCGAATGGTCTCAGCGAGGAACGGGTCCTTGCCCAGCACAAGGAGATCGATGCTGTTAACGAGGAATTCGCGGGAAAAAAGGTGCGTCTCCTCAAGGGGATTGAATCGGATATTCTTCAGGACGGATCCCTCGATTACCCCACAAAGTTTCTTGCGAACTTTGAGTTCATTGTCGCATCGGTGCATACGCATTTTAATCTCACGGAGAAGGAACAAACCGCGCGGATTATCAAGGCCATCGAGAATCCCCACACGACAATTCTCGGTCACCCGAGCGGACGACTGCTCCTTGCCCGCGAGGCATATTCCTGCGATCTGCGGGCGATCATACGCGCTGCCGCGGAAAATGGCGTCGCCATCGAGATCAACGCCAACCCGTGGCGTCTCGACCTGGATTGGCGTCTTGTCCATTACGCCATTGAAAAGGGGTGCCGTCTATCCATCGGCCCCGATGCCCACGCCATGGACGGGTTGGAGGATATTAAATACGGGCTTGCCATGGCTCGCAAGGGCTGGGTGGAGCCGGACCATCTTGTCAATACAATGTCGACCGGGGAATTTTTGAAGTTCGCCGCGGCGAGAAAATAAACAGGTGAAGGAATCAGATCATGACCACAAGGAATCCACGCCCGAGTGCGATCCATGCCAACTCCCCCCTTTGGGAAAAGGTGGATGAGCGGGCGCAAAAGGAAGTCGCTTCCCGCAAGCCCCCGAAGGCGCTCCGTGACCGCGCGACACGAATTGCCGACCTGCTTGCCGAGGAATTTCCCGAGGCCACGTGCGCCCTGAACTTCTCGAATCCCTTTGAGTTGATTGTCGCGACGATTCTTTCGGCCCAATGTACAGACGAGCGCGTCAACAAGGTCACCCCCGATCTTTTCAAAAAATACAGGACACCTGCGGAATACGCCGCCGCGCCGCCGGGCGAATTGGAAAAACTCATTCACTCCACCGGGTTTTACAATAACAAGGCGAAGGCCATCCGCGCCATGGCACGGTCGGTGGTTGATAACTTCGACGGCGAAATCCCCTCGGAAATGGAAAACCTCCTCACACTCCGTGGCGCGGCCAGAAAGACGGCCAACGTGGTGCGGATGCATGCATTTGGCCTTCCGGGTATATCCGTCGACACCCATCTTTCCCGCATCACCCAGCGTCTTGGCCTGACGGACTCGACAACGCCGGAGAAGATTGAATTCGACATCGGCGCCCTCCTTCCGCCGGAACGATGGACGCATTTCGCCAACTCCATTATTCTTCACGGACGCAAGACCTGCAAGGCACGCAAACCCCTCTGTGGTCAGTGCGCCCTCGCCCCCCATTGCCCCTCCGTGGAGGAGCAATGATGCCGTTGGATTTTTCCCAATTCGATTGGATCTTCTTCGACCTCGATGGAACCCTTTGGGATCACGACACGGCGGCTCGGGAAGCGGTCCGGGCAACCGCCAGCGCCTTCGGCCTTCCTCCCGACGAGACCATCGCCCACTTCCATGCTGTCAATGCAGCCATCTGGCGGGAAATCTCGGCGCGCAACTTCGACTTCGATGCGCTTCGCCGTGAAAGGTGGTCGCGCATTCTTGCCGCCATGGATCAGCGGGATCGCCTCGAAGACCTGGAGAAAATCAGCGACTTCCACATCACCAGATACCTCGGCACACCGCGCCCCCTGGAGGGGATCGACCGCGTCATCCCTCGTCTGGCCCAACACGCCCGCCTCGCCATCGCCACCAATGGGTTCCACGTTTCCCAGGATCCCAAGGTGGCGCACCTTGGTGAGCTGGCCGATTACTTCGAGTTTGTCTTCTGCCCCGACGATTGCGGCGCCCTGAAAAGCGACCCCGCCTTCTATGAAGCCCTCGCCGCCCGTGCCGGGAATCCTGCGCCCCAACGAATGCTCATGGTTGGGGATTCCCTCAAGGAGGACATCGAGAATCCTCTTACCCTGGGATGGCAGGTGTTGTGGCTTTCCGGGGAGGGAAAAGTGCCTCCTTCAACAACAACCCACCCTTCGATTACGAGTCTTTCATTGGTTCAGGTGTGACTTGGCGAAAATGCCCTTTTCTCCCGGATACCCCGTAGATTTGGACCGGAAGACTACCAGTTCCGACATTGATTCCCGTATTGAATGATCGTGCGGGTTAAGACCCCTTGACGGATGCTCCATCTTGGAAAAGGCTCCGAAGTTGAAAACAGGGCACGGAAGGAGCCCGGTGGAAAGTCATGCCCATCAAACCCGCCAAGGTTAAATACACTCGCGAAGAGGTGCTGGAGATTCTCCAGCGCAATGTCGAGTTGTACAAGGATGAGCCTGGATTCACCGAGTATTTCGTCCAACTCGCGCTTTACATGATGGACAAGGCCGCGAATCCCGAGGCGTTGATTCCTGCAACAACACCGCTTCCCATACAATTTGACCTCCGAAAGCAGGGCGGTCATCAGAAAGCATCCGACCCGCCGGTTGCCTTTAGCCGCACGAAAACTCCAGTCGGCCACCAACCCCAGGGTGACGATGCCCATCCCCAGACACCAGCCCCTCCAGGGAGGCCTTTCAGGCCGACGGCACCTCCTCCTCCCCGAAATTTTTCCGGCGATGGGAACCCCCTCCCCTCCACACCGAGACCAAGCCACACCC
>JAFIGB010000192.1 GCA_020831705.1 Candidatus Sumerlaeia bacterium
TGACGCATGTTGCTGTCCCCCTCGACAATCCAGAAACCGGGCGTCCTGAAGGAAAAGTTGTTGGTGATGGTGGTCATGACCATCTCCCCCGGGCCAAGCCCCCCGACCCCGACACGCCCCAGCCGTCCCCCACCAGGGCCGACTGTATAGACAGCGAGGGGAATCCAGAGAAGGGCAAACAGGACAACGGCGGGAAGAAAGGTTTTCAGGTAGGGACGGATGTCTTCACGGTTGAGGCCGACCATGCGCCACAAAACCCACACGGCAAGCATCAGGGGAATGACCAGTCGACCAGGGTCATAGGCCCATGCGGCAACAACCAGGACGAATGCACCCACGACACCAAGGGCACGGCGATGTGTCACCCGGGCGCGTTCCGCCTCCAACAGCAACCAGAAACCAGCCGGGACCAGCATGGCCTGCAGAATTCCCTG
Source organism: Candidatus Sumerlaeia bacterium (assembly GCA_020831705.1). Lineage (GTDB taxonomy): Bacteria > Sumerlaeota > Sumerlaeia > SLMS01 > SLMS01 > JAFIGB01. The sequence goes on from JAFIGB010000192.1 coordinate 435, forward strand.
TTGTGCCCAGCGAGAGAAGAGGACCCCTGTTGGATGAATGGCAAGGAGCAGGGCAGCTGTCACCCCTGCCGCAGGGCCAATGAGCCTCCATGCGAAACCACCCACGGCGAGGACGCCCAGAATTCCGGCCAGGGCGGCAGGGAGGCGGGTCGTCCAGTAATTCAGCCCACCCATTCCAACAAAGGGGGCCGTGATATATTGATAGATGGCGGAGGTGCGGTCGTGGCCCTCAAAGACTTCGATGAAGATCGGGAGGAGGGGGGAGCGCTGGACGCCTTCCGCTCCAAGAATTCCATGGCGGCCAGTGCTCCACAATTGGAGAGCTGTATAGCCCTTCTCCAGTTCGTCACGGAACAGGCCGGGAGGTGACTGGTCCAGGCCCACGAGGCGCAGGATCGCTGCCACCACGACAGCAAGGAGGAGGAACATCAGCGCGATGAATTTCGTGTGGGTGTTGACTGGTTCGCCTGTGGTTACCACGAGGGCTCCAACCCGGACCCCTCAAGCCGCCAATCTGCATTTTCAACGGCAAGAGGGAAACAGTGGACCCGTCGATAGCGCCCATGCTCGTCCACCAGATGAAGCTCCCTCTCGTATATCTCCAGACAGTGACGCCCTGTCATCGTGATCTCCCCTTCATAGAAGGTACCCTTCTGGGGGTTGATGGCATTTACCCGTGTCCTGAACTCCTCAAGATGGATACCATCCGGGGAGGCCGGTGAAATCTGCAGAATTTCCTCGTCACACAGGACAAGGGAGTTGTCGGTCGAACCGGGGATGTTGAGGAGTTCACGGAGACGGATGGTTTTGCTTTCCCTTGGGCTCTGGGCCCGTTCCCGATAGGGTCCCTCGGCACGAACATCAATACGGCCCTTGATGATTCTGAAGCAATGTATATGCGCGCCGAGGTTTTTCCGCTGCACGACGGCCACGACGACGAGTACCGGATCGGCTCCGACCATGGGAAACATCAACAGGTCGCGGGTTTCCTCGGGGAGACGGGTCCCATGGATTTCCTTCCCGGCGAGGTTTCTTGTGGATAGTCGGTGGCTGTCAGCGGTGACGATGCGCTCCTCATCAAGAAACGCAATGCGCCCGGGGATTTCCCCTTCACCGTCGAAATGACACAGCAGTCGACCCTCATCCAGAGACCAGATGGCAAAGGAGCAGTCCCGACTGTTGTAGGCCGCGACGGTGTTGCCGCTCGGGCTGAAGACAAAGTCGTCGAAGTCACTGGCCTGGCGGGAGCGGGGAGGTATGTCAAGGGGATGGAGAATACGCCCCCCCGCACGATCCAGCACGAAGAACTGCCTGTTTTTTGCATCAAGAAGGAGGGAGTAGTTGGAACTGGGAGTGGCGGCAAGGAGTGACGCCCCCGGCAAACCCGAACGAAACTGACGCTGCACCTGGAGGGCGAGCGTGGTCAGGTATTTTGAATTCGGGACTGGACGGGTCATCGGTTTCTTCCCTTGTCAGCCTTCCGGTGTATATCCAATGGCTTCAAGAAAGGCATTCTGGAAGGCGGGTGCCTGGTCGGCCAACTGCTTATAGACCTTCCGTGCCTCGTCGGCGCTGGCGCACGGCTTGCCGGAATTGAGGAACATGTAGAACTTGATCTTGGGTTCAGTACCCGAGGGACGGGCAATGGCCCGGGAACCATCGGCGAGATCGAAGGTAAAGACATCGCTGGCGGGAAGGTCCACCTTGCCGGTTTTCCTGCCATCCTCATATACCTCCCCCGTGTCGAGCCTTGTAAAGCGCACGACCTTCTTTCCCGCAACCTCCAGGGGGGGCTTGGTGCGGATGCGGTCCAGAATGGCGGCGATTTTCTCCGCTCCGGCCTTGCCGGGAAGCGTCACGCTTTTCTGCCACTCGTAATGCACACCGTGGGTCGCGTATATCTCATATAGCCGATCGATGATGTTCTTTCCCTGGGAGCGGACGTGGGCGGCCATTTCGGCGGTCACACAACAGGCCACGACACCATCCTTGTCCAGGCAATGATCCCCAATCAGGTAGCCGTAACTTTCCTCGGTTCCGTAGATGAACTGAGGCCCATCCGGATCGGCTGCCCAACGGCGGTACTGCTCGGCAATCCACTTGAATCCGGTAAGGGTCAACTCTACCGCCGCACCGTGACCTTCCGAGACCTTCTGCACCAGGGGCGAAGTCACTACCGTGGTGACGACTCCGGGGCGCTTTTTGAAACGCCCGGCCTTCTTACCCTGTTCGAGGAGGTAATCCGCAAGGAGGGCACACAACTGATTACCCGTGATGAGCTCGAACCTGCCATTGTGGTCCTTCACCGCAATTCCGACACGGTCGGCATCGGGGTCGGTGGCCATGACCAGCTCGCCCCCCTCCTTCTCGGCAAGCTTGATGGCGCGCTCAAGGGCGGCACCCTCCTCGGGATTGGGGGAGGCTGCCGTGGGGAAATCCCCATTGGGCTTCATCTGCTCCGGTTCGGTGAGGACATCGTTAAACCCCCACATTTTCATCGCCTGGGGAACCATGCGACCACCCACTCCATGGAGCGGTGTATAGACAACGCGGGGCTGGTGGGACTTGATCACGTCGGCATTGATGCGCTGCTTGAGGACCGCTTCCAGATAGGCCTCGTCCATTTCCGCACCCATGACCTTGATGACCCCCTGGGCGATGCCGTCCTCCCAGGAGATTCTGTTGACCTGATCCTCGCCGACGATTTTCTCCACCTCCATGATGATGCCCTTGTCATGGGGGGGGACAACCTGGCTCCCGTCATCCCAGTAGGCCTTGTATCCATTGTACTCCTTGGGGTTATGGCTGGCGGTGACGACGATGCCCGTGTGGCACCCAAGGTGGCGAACGGCAAAACTCAGGTAGGGGGTGGGACGCAGTTCCGGGGAGATGTGCACGTAAAACCCATTTGCGGCGAGAACGCAGGCTGCCGTCTGGGCGAATTCGCGACTGCGGTGGCGGGAATCATGGGTGATGGCCGCGCGAAGGGGCTTGGGGGCCGTGGCATTGGCGGCCACGTAATTGGCAAGGCCCTGGGTCGCACGGGCGACAATGTAGGAATTCATCCGGTTGGTTCCGGCCCCGAGCTTCCCGCGGAGCCCCCCTGTACCAAACGCCAGGGCGCGGTAGAAGCGATCCTCGAGTTCCTCGCGCGATCCCGACTCAATCAGGGCGCTGATTTCCCGGCGTGTTTCATCATCATATTTTTCGGAGGTCCACTCGTTGATACGGGCGGTGACTTCCGGATTGTCGAATTTCAGGTCGGCCATGATTGCGGTTCCTTTTCACTCATTTGTTGGACGTTGTCATAAGTATCTGGTGAACCAGACGGGAGGACTTCACTTTTCTGCCTGTGGTTCCTGCGGGGAAAGCTCCCGGTATAACAGGGACGGTTGCAGTCCCTTGTTGTTTTGGTACTTCCCCGATTTATAGGGGGAATAGGACCCCTGGATCGTGTGGTAAAAGACCTGGCAGATCTCCACACCGGCGTAAATTCGGATGGGATGGATGGTGGAAATTTCAAGGGTCCAGTAGCCGCAAAACCCAACATCGCCGAAGCCGGCAGTCACGTGGACGAACATGCCCAAGCGGCCGATGCTGCTTCGCCCTTCCAACATGGGGACGAATCCGTGGGTTTCGGTGTATTCAACCGTCCGCCCCAGATAAAGCCTTCCCGGTTGAAGGAGATACCCTTCCTCGGGAATGCGGAAGGTTTCGAGCGTGGGCTTGCGCGCCATGTCGAGTGTTTCGTCGGTGTAAACGGCGAGTTCCTCGTGGAGCGTCAGGTTGTAACTGTTTGGGTTCAGGCGATCAGAGGACCAGGGCTCGATCTTGATCAGGTCGCCCTGATGTTTGCGGATTTCCTCGCCGGAAAGGATCATGTGGTGTTCGCCATCCTCTTGGGATCAAGTCTTCGACTGGAACGATGAAATGTGGTGTCATGGTGGGCAAGGCAAGGATTTATGGCGACGGCCCGTTCTGCTGCCCCGGTGAAGTGCCGTTGACCCACCCCGAATCGTTCCCGTCAATACCTGCCAGATGTGCAGTTTCGCCGGAAAGGCACCCATGAAACACGTGATTGGCCCCCATTTGAAATGGATCGGCTTGCTGGCTGGCCTTGCCGCCGTGGTCCTTGCCCCCATGTGGCTGGGTTCCGGTGAAGATGTCCCCATCCACTCGAGATTCCAGTGGGACACCCACGGGTATCATTACCCCATGCTCATGTATCTGTCGGATGCCTGGCGCCATGGGGGGGAAATTCCCCTTTGGAACCCCTTCGAATTTGCCGGCAACCCGATTTACGCCGACCCGCAGACCCAACTTTGGTCCCCCGTCACATGGTTTGTCCTGCTTACAACCGGCTACAGCATGCTGGTGCTTCAGGCCCAACTCCTGGCGACGATTCTTTTGCTGGGCATCGGGGTGTATTTTACCGGATGCGTCATCCGTCTCCCCCGCTGGGCTGCCTGGATTGCTGCCGCCTCCATGATGCTGGGGGGGTATGTCACCGGCCATGGGAGCCACTTCGGCACCCTTTCCTCGCTGGCGTGGTTTTCTCTCGTACTTCCCACCACATGGCTGGCAGTCACCGATCGGAAAAGCCGATGGCGATGGGCGGGGCTTTCCGGGATGCTCCTCGGCATTTCCGCCACATCGGGGCACCCAACCACCGCCCTCATTGCCGCCTACCAGGTGGGCTTCCTCGTCTTTTTCCTGAGGGGGTGCCCATCCCTCCGGTGGCCGACACGGCTCGCCCTGCTGGGCACGATTGGATTAATCTCCTTTATGGTAAGCGCCCCGCAGGTTTTCGGAGTCATCTGGGGCCAGGGGGTCATGGAGCGCATCGGCCCGGGCACCTACTCCCTTGAGGAATCCGCGAACCTCAATCATCTCGCCATGCGAAGTCTCGCCGTGAACGCCCTCCTTCCCGGGATGGCGCTCCTGAATCGCGCCGGGATGCCCAACATTTCCCATTGGCAGGGGTTCCACGCCAACGACATGACCATGACCACCGTTTACATCGGTCTCGGGTGTCTGGTCGGGATGGCTGCATTTCTTCTTTCAGGACGCCGTTTCCGCAGGCGGGAATCCATGCTGGCGTGGCTGATGGCAATCAATCTTGTCCTTGCCGCAGGGATGGCCTTTTCCCCACGAATCGTTGCCTACTTTTTCCTCCCCGGCCTCAATGCTCCCCACCATGCAGCGATGGACTTCCGGGGGTTTGCCATGATCGCAGCAGTCCTCCTGGGTGCCCGTGGACTGGTCTCCCTTGTGGCGCTGATCCGCCTTGGTGGCAAGGTTCGACGCCATACACTTCTCGCCCTTGGTGCCCTGCCAGCAGCCCTGATCCTCATCGCCATTCCATGCCTGATCATGGGAGCGTCCCAATTCCAGCCGAATCCGGATCGGGCATGGGTGCTGACGCGGTCGGGGATGATTCCTCCCATCCTTTATTTGGGCGAGGAGTTACTGATTCAGGCAGTTCTGGCCGGGGGTCTTCTCCTCGGACTGGTTCTTTGTCGCCGTAAAACCGGATGTCGGATCCTTCTTGTTCTTTGCGCCTTTGTTGCCGTGGACATGTCGAGTGCCTTCCTTCGCACCCTTCCCGCCTTTGCCGAGCGAATGACACCGGGCAAGTGGGGGGAGGAATTGCGCTTCGAGCGGGAACGACCCCGTCCCTTTGAACCCCGGCAACTTTCCGTGATCTCCACCATGGATGGCAATCGCCCCTACATTCGCCGCGAAGTCGCCCCCCGCGCCTACAACCCGGCCCAACCAGCGATCCTGCAGGAACATCCGGACTGGATCGAAACCATCACGGCAAATCCGGGACGCCTCCTCCTTCCCGAAGGTTTTGAGGCCGAAATCAGGCGCATCACCCCCAACTCGGTCACCCTCATTACCCGGGAAAACGAATGGGGTACCGTGACACTGCTGAAGACCTGGACGCCCGGATGGGTGGTGATCAATGAGGCCCTGAACAAGGAAATCGCCATCCCACCGCCCGGGGAGGGCCCCTTCATGACCTTCCCGCTTCCCCCTCACCAAATGGAAGTCACCCTCCGCTTCCAACCAGGGGGCTTCAGAATTTCCCTCATGCTGCTCTTTGTGGGATATGGTCTGGCATTCCTGCTGATTGCATTGGGGAACAGAATTCCCTTGTTCCTGAAGGGCTCAAAAAGAGGTATCACCCCTTGACCAATCCCGCGGTGGGGACTTTCCTGCTACCTGTCGGGCGTTGGCGTTCCCGGCAATTCCAGTCGAGGATACGATGAATGATGATCAAATCAGCACTTACAAGGGCCATTACCAGCATCTCCCTCTTCTCCCTGGTGGCGCTCGCCCCCCTGACAATCCTGGCGGACCAGGAGGAGGCACCCGTGGAGGCGACCCTGAAAATCACCGAATCACCCCTCCCCGACAACTGCTATACAGCCATCGAGGGCGAACGGGAAATAGACACGGTGGTGGTTCATTACGCCAGCGCCATCAATTGGTTCAATGCCGGCTTTCAAAACATCCTCAGCGATGAGGGGAAGGAATACGCCGAATCCATTGGCCTGACCCGGGAGAACATCCACGATCACAAGTATGACTGGAAATTGGTGAAGTATATCTTCGAGTCCTACAAGGTCTCGGCGCACTACGCCATTGGGCGTGACGGGGAGATCGTCCGCTTCGTGGACGACAATGACCGCGCCTGGCATGCCGGCCCCAGCAAAATGCCCAACGATGGTCGCGAGCGCGTGAATAATTTCTCCATCGGGATTGAACTCATGTCGAGCCACCCCGACGACGACAAAACCGTGGTCACCCACGAGGATGCCTACACCGAGGAGCAATACACCTCGCTCAAGAAGTTGATCGCCCATCTTTGCAGCCTCCACGACATCAAGTATGTGGTGGGGCACGACGAGATCGCTCCCGGGCGCAAGACCGACCCCGGGCCGTTGTTCCTCTGGGAGCGCGTCCGCAACGAGGATTACTCCCCGGTCGATTGCGACTAGACACCGGATGATTCCAAGATTGGTCAATTACGGCAGGCACCTGGCAAAACGGCCGGGACGTGTCGTCGTGGATTCCGTCCGCGCCATCACGGCCCGCGCCATGGGACGGAGCGCCCTGCGGGACGGCCAGCCCTGGATGCCGTGGGATGCGATCGATTTTCTTCGGGAAAGTGTCGGTCCTGAATCAAATGTCTTCGAATATGGCTCCGGCGGTTCGACGATTTTTTTGGGGAACCTTGGGGCGACCGTCGTCAGTGTGGAACATGACGAGGATTGGAGCCGCGTTGTCCGTGAACGGCTTGATGAAGCCGGCCTTGATACGGTTGATCACCGCTGTATTCTTCCTGAAACGGGCAGGGACGGTGGATATACATCGCCGGTTCGCGGGTATCGTGGGATGTCCTTTCGATCATACGTCCACGCAATAGATGAGTTTCCAGATGGCCACTTTGATCTGGTGATCGTGGATGGGCGCGCACGGAATGATTGTGCACGGGTGGCGCTTTCCAAGATTCGTGAGGGGGGGATTCTCCTCCTGGACAATTCGGAACGGGATCGATACCGGGCAACTCAGGAGCTCCTTGCAGCCTTCCCGGGCAAAACATTTCGCGGACTGAACCCCTACCAGCTTGATCCGGGGGAATCAAAGGCATGGACCGTGGCATGCGCTTCCAAGAAGGGTTGACCTCATCGCTCGATCCTGTGATATTTCTCCCAGTTGAAAAATTCAAGGACGCCCCTCATGGCCCCCAAAAGGATGTCCAAGCCAATATACGTTGAGACCCTCATCGAGGGGTCCATGGACGACCTTTGGGAGCGCACTCAAAACCCCGACCTTCACAACCAGTGGGATCTGCGCTTCACGGACATCCTTTACCTGCCCAGGGAATCCCCAAACGCACCCCAGCGGTTTCTATACAAGACACGCATTGGTTTTGGCATCTCCATCACCGGCAGGGGGGAATCCATCGGCGAAAAATTGACCGATGGCAGCCGCACATCCTCGCTTCGCTTCTGGTCGAATCACCCCCTTTCCCTGATTCGCGAAGGGTCGGGATACTGGCGGTATATCCAACGACCGAACGGGCGCGTCTCCTTCCTGACATGGTATGATTACGAACCCCGTTTTGGCCGACCGGGGCAGTTCCTCGACCGGTGGGTTTTTCGCCCACTCATGGGCTGGGCAACGGCATGGAGCTTCGATGCATTACGCCTTTGGATCGAAAAGGGCGTTGATCCCAGCCGCTCCACGTTGCGCCTTCTTGTCGACGGCGTGGCACGCACCGGTCTTGCCCTTTGCTGGATATATCAGGGACTCCTTCCGAAGCTTCTCTTTCCAGAAAGCGGGGAGCGGGAAATACTGGCAGCCAGCGGCTTCACATCGGCAACGATCGACGTGATTCTCCCCCTCATCGGCCTTGGGCAGGTGTTCTACGGGCTGCTCCTGCTGCTCGTGGCGCCCCTTGCCCGGCTCCTTCTTTCCCTGAACCTTCTTGCCCTCATTGCCCTCGGGATCGGTGCCCTTATCACCGTTCCGGGAATCTATACAGCACCCTTCAGCCCGGGATCACTCACCATCTCCATGATCGCCCTGACAGTTGTCGCCCTCATCGCCAGGTCGGGGGAACCATTTCCAAGCGCACTCAGATGCCGCCGCGCTCCATCAAGGAGGAACCGTTCATGAACATCTACCGCCGTGCCCTGGGCTCGGACTTCGAGAAGCTCCACCCAAAAATTCAGGGGCGCGTGGGCTTCACCAGCGCGGACGGGATTGCCTCCATCGGAACCGGCACCATGGACGAGGTCTGGCACGGAGCCTTCTATACACTTCCCTTCCTTTACGTGGGTGCCTGGCGACAGATCATGTTCCCCGAATCGGGACGTAACGTCTCCTTTCGGATATACAATTTTGCCTACAAGGACTCCTTTGGCAGGGAGACACTTTCCTGGTTTCGCAGGTTCAAGCTCAGCAGGATGCGCAGCTTCAGTGCGACAATGATATACAGCGACGAGCGGGACTGCATCGTCGACTACCTCGGATCCCACCAGCACCTTGCCGTGGATATAGACATATCGGCCACCGAGCGGGGCGGCATGAAGCTCATCTCGGGGGAACAGCGATTTTACGAGGGCCCCATTGCCTTCCGCTTTCCAATGATCTTTTCCGGCTACGCAGAAGTCGAGGAATGGTTCGACGAACCTGCCGACCGGTTTCGTATCGAGGTCATTGTGAGGAACAAAATTTGGGGACCACTTTTTGGATACAGGGGAAGCTTCACCGAGAAGCGCCTGCGATGCCGTCCCGATCAGGTACCGCCATGGGTGAAACCGATGCGCGAGGAACGCAGGGAATGAATGGAGTTTGACTTATCTGGCAGGGCATTCCGAGGAGTGATGGGTGATGATTTTCCAACCGCTGTCAAACTTCCTGAATAGGAACGTGAACCGCGCGGGCAGTTCGATCCTCTCATCATTCCGCAGGAATGAAAAGGTATAGAGCCCCGCGAGGGAAACCAGGTCGGGTGCGAGCTCCTGGACATGGCACTCATCGATCATCACGCGGAGGCCTTCAGACTTGAGGAGCGAGGCAAAATAATCCTCCACCTCGTAGCGCTCGACGGCAATCCTGTAGAAGGTGGGCAGGAAAATTGCCCCTTCCGCATACAAGGCAACAACCCGATCCAAGTCACCAGCTTCGAGGGATTGCCCCCAAAGCTCGCCCAGCCTTGAAACGTCCCCATCTTTTTCCATGATCAACCCTTGAGCCTTCATGAAGCACCCTTTCGGCAATCTTCCGTGAAGGAATCTTCCTTCAGCAACAGCCCGAGGTTGAGCCATCCCCCCCGGCACTGCCAAGAATAAAGATGGGGCTTTTCGATCAATCCATTTTACTCGATGTCTTCCGGTTTCTGGAGACTACCGAGATCGCCGGGACTTTTTATGTTCACAACCTTGCTTTCCATGGGATCGAACGGGAGGGAAATGTGTTCATGGAAGGAACGCCATTCCCCGTTGATGCGGCGAAAGCAAATGGTCACACGCAACCAGGACATACCGCAGGGGGATTCCTCCCCGATCGGTTCCAGGTAGGCCAGGCCATGGACCACGGCCAGGTCCCCATCAATGGTGTACTTAAGTTCGGCATGGCGGCCCTTCATTTTATTGGGCATGTAGGGAAGACAGGTTTCCCATGACTTGCGAATCGCTTCGGGGCCCTCCAGCTTGTAGGGGGGAATGGCATCGAAGAGGAGCACATCGTCGGTGTAATGGGCCACAAGCTTCTGGGGATCCTTTTCCTCCACGGCCTTGCACCACGCATCCATGAGGGCCTTTACTTCCTTCTGGTCCTGCTCCACCTGCACTGCTTGATCAGGCATCTCGCTACCTACCTTTCATTGGTCGATGGGTTTGAGGTTTCACTTTTCTCGCGACGTTTTCCCTGATTGAACGCCATCCGCCATGGTGCTGTTCCTTGGGGGTTTATCGGAACAACAGCTCGAGATATCGCCGAAGTTGGCGGAAACTTTCAGCCGCCACCTCGTGATCCTGGCGGGCCTTGGCGAGCAACAGGGCACCCTGCACCACGGCCTGCATGTGGAGACCGAGGCTTTCCGCGCTCCATTCCGCATCCGGTTTGTGCCGCTGACGCGCCAGCTCGATGTCCCTTGCCAGCTGGTTCGCATGGTACGTGATGAACTGATCACAAGCGCGGCGGATGGCCGGATGGGTATCATGGACCTCCTGCACCATCGTCCCAAGAAGACAGGTGCAATGGGGAAGGTCGGAACTGAGAATGGAGATGCGAAAGTCAAGGTAGCCCAACAGCCGGTCGAGGGGATCTTCGAGTTCGTTGTGGGGGGCACTTTCAAAGAGGGCCGATGCCATCTGATGGAAGTGGTTTGCGGCTTCAAGGGCGAGGTCCTCCTTGCTCTTGAAATGATGGAAGAACCCTCCCTTGGTGACCCCTGCCATGCGGCAAATGTCATCGATGGTGGTCGCGGTGTAGCCCTTCTCCCGGATGATCCGGAGGGCGGCATCGAGAAGCTTGGTTTTGGTGGCGGCCTTGACTTTCCCAATCATGGGAGGAACCAAAACCGACCGGTTGGTATGTGTCAACGGTTAAAAATCAAAACGCCGGAATTTTCCCAAAATCATCTGTCAGCGTGTGATGCGTGCATGGACGCCTTCGGCGAGGGCTTGGTGCCCCGCCTGATTGAGGTGAATCCTGTCGGCGAGGGTAAATTCATTGTTTCCAATGATCCCTCGAAGAATCCGGTCGCCTGACCAGAAGTACCCCGGGCGGCCCTGGGCAATTGATCGCCAGGTGCCCCGGTAGGAACCGGTGAGCGGGTTGCTGGGAACTTCGATGAGGAGGACCTTGATATTTGGATGCCGGCCAAGCTCGGTGGTCCATTGCTCCAGATCCTGTCGCAGGGCACCCGCTCCCCGGC
>JAFIGB010000196.1 GCA_020831705.1 Candidatus Sumerlaeia bacterium
CTTGCATTATACCATGTCGCCGTCCATCTTTGCCACCATTGCAAATGGCGCCAGGCCTACGAGTTTATATTGAACGAAGTCCTCTTCGAATCCCGCGTCCCGCGCGAGATTGTCCATACCGGGTGGGCAATGAATTATAGCTATGGGGAATCCTGTCCCGAGTGTGAGAAGGAAATTCTCCGGAAAATGAAGGAGAGAGAGGAGGAGTGAAGGGGAATCCCCCTCCACTGGCTGGAGATTTCTTGAATACTTTTTCGGGTCGTGAGTATTTCTTTCAAGTCATCCTGCAACGCTTCCGCCGTTTGCGCGTTATGAAATCTCACACCCACCCACCGAGGATCCCGACCGATGTCCATTGATGCTCCCTCCCTTGCCGGCGCTGATTCCGGTTATCGCCAGAAGGTAAGGCCCTGGGTAAAGATCGCCGCCGAGATTCTCCTGATTGTTTCACTCGCTATCGCGGTTTCCGGCCTCCAGATGATTTACTCCTTTTCGACGAGCTATTTACTTATTCAATCCGGTCCGTTCGGATCAGAAAAACGGCATTTCCTAAGTGCTCTGGGCAAGCTTTTCTCCGGGAATTTTTATACGAGTACCGGCTGGACAATGTTAATAATTTTGGCACTCGTCCCTCTGTTTATTCGCATCGCCAGGACGCGAATCGTCGCGATCACGGGGATGTGTGCGATCACGGTTGCGGGCGTGGTGAGTGGGCTCGCATTCGAATGCCTGCTGATGAATCGCCCCATCGCTTCCGAAATTGATGGGGTTCCAATCGGTACTATCTGGATTCCCTTTACGGCCTTCGCCGTTCGTGAACTCCTCATTATAGCGGTGGTGTTGCTGGTTGCGCTGGCGTCTGCGCGTGGCAGAAAGGGCTTCTTGAAGTTTGCTGCTGTCTGGATTGTGGGTACTTTTCTGCTTGGAATACTTGTCTATCTGCCGTTACGTATGATGACAGTTGAAAATGACGATGGAGTGCGTATACCCTTCGGGGGCTTCTATTGGCCGGGTATCATCGCCGGGTTTGCCTATGCCTGTGCTGTTGCCTGGCTTCCCGGCCAGCGGGCGGCGCTTGCGCGCCTGCGGGAAGCCCCACCCGCTCTTCGCAACGACGAAAGAACCTCCGCAACGGCCTCTTTTCCGTGGGCAAACTTCGGCATGGCGATTCTCGGATTAGTGGCTGGTGTGGGTCTGCTCGCCTCGATTTTATATACGTCCTTCGAAGCCACACTGATTCGCTCGTTTTTCCCGCCGGAGCTTCACCCTGTGAATCCTTCCCTTGTTGATGCCCGTGGGGCGATGGCGGCGCGATTCACAGAGGGCCAATCGGAAAGATTCCCGGATCGGTTGGAAGCGCTGCCCCTTGTTGGGGAGGAAGGTGAGACACCCAAGGCCCTCGTGGATGAACTGTGGACTGGCGGGATGGAGGTGATCACCGAGAATCATATCGAAGCTGTCGGTCTCCTCATGGGGGCAGTGGCCGATATGGTGGCGGATTTCCGGGAAGCCGCCCAGGCGGATTACATGCGGTTTGCGACGCCGAAGCTGCCCGCGAAATTGGACCCTCACAATATTCGGGATGTCTCGCGCCTTCTTCAGGTCGAAGGCTACGTGAAGCTCCACGAGGGCGACATTGCGGGGGCTCTTGATAATGCCCGTGTGATCGGGCGGGTTGGTGCCCTGATCAGCCTCGATCAATCATCGACGCTTCAGACCGTCACCCTCGGCATGGTCAGCCGCTCCAATGCGCTTGCGTTGCTTCGCGCTGTCTATCGGGAAACCGCGAATGACCCCGAAGGTCGCGCCCTGCTCCGGGAAATGCTGGCGCAACATGCCCATATCTTCAGGTTCGGGATCCCCTTTGAGAACTTGGTGCGCACAGAACACGCATTCTGGAAGGTGACTCTCTATCCGATGCACTACACCACCCCCACCATAAATCGCGTCAATTCCATGATCCTCCGAACCTGGACGACCTACGAACAACTCCTCATTGCCATCGCACTTGACGAATTTCATCGCGACCACGGTGTCTATCCAACCGAACTCGGTGAACTCGTTCCCAACTACCTGCATCATGTCCGTGCAGCCCCAAGCAGCGGGGAGCCATTCTACTACGATCCCAAAACGCCCTCCCCGGACGCCCCCTTTACGCTCATGATTGGCGAACCTGGAAGCAAAATCGCCGAATCCATCGCATCGCCACAAGCCTTCAGACCCACCGGTGAAGCCGACGAATGAGCGGGGCTGTTTAGTCCGATTGCTGGTGGGTTGTCACTGCAGGGACTATTATTCCAGGCATACATGGAGAATGTGCATCCAGAGGGGAGGGCGGGCAACCTGCCCGCCTGGCTGATGTTGCGACGATCAGGATGATCCCCCTCCCTTCCTGAAACCATATCAGGACTATTGGGAACTCTCGTACCGTATATACGTCCCGGGAGGGACGTAACAATCGTAACCCCGCGTTTTAACGCGGGGTTGGGTGATAGACAATGATCGGACCCCGGCAGCGGGTCCGACAATGTCCCTGTTTGCAGTGGGGGGATTTGACTCCGCAATATCCACGTAATATTGCAAGGGATCGTGCTCCATGGTCAATCAATCCCCGCCGCCGCCTCCTCCTCCGTCTCCGCCACCGCCGCCGAAATCAGTGCCGTCACCGCCGTAACCACTGGTGCTGTAATACGCGGAGGAATCGACTTTGTGCGTTTGGAGCAGTCGTTTGAGAAGACCGAGTTGACCGCACTTGAAGATGGAAAGTCCAAGGGTTGCTGTGAGGGTGGCGACCTGGTGTTTGGGCAGTCGATGGCTTTTTCTGGAGGCGGTTTCCTTCAGGCGTTTGCCGTCCTGTTTGGCGTTTTTCAGCATAATGGCGCCCTTTGATGTGAGGCGTCCGCATGATGACAGGGTGATGATCGTGGCGACGAAGGAGATTGCGGAACAGACGAGTATCCCCTCCGTGGGCAGGCCCTGCAGTTCGCCGTGAACGGTGAGGGCAAACCCCAGCACGGCGACGGCAAGGGTGGGGAGGGCGACCATGCACCGGTGTTTCATTCGTTCCCCGCCGGTTGGCAGGCATCCCTTTTTGATGAGGCTGGCTTTCAGGTTTTGGGAGGGGCCGTCCTTGGAGAGGAGCGTCAGGATGGTGATATACCGGATTTCCAGTCCGTCTATACGCTGACGCAGTTCCTCCTCCACGGGGTGAAGTTTCCCCTGGTATTCGGGGTTGGAGCGGATTTTCCTGGATGTTTCGGAAATGTGTAGCGCCCTGGCGTGGATCAGGGTTGCCAGTGCGACCTCCGCGACCCGTTTCGTTCCCCCTCTCAAGTAGGCCAGTTCGAAGGGGTGGAGCTTTGTCTCGGTGATGGCTCCCTCGCCCCGGGGGCGGGCGCCGTGACAGAGCAGCCAGCCGCTGAGCGTCGCCGCCAGGACGAGGAACACCATGAGGAGTAATGTGTCGTCCGGACTCATGGGGAATGACCCATTCTGGCGTCTCGGTGATGCAATGTATATCCAGGTGTCCAACCCGCCATGGGGCGGGAATTACAGAAGCGCCACGAGTGTCACGACGCCGGCGACGGTGACCAGTGCGCCGCTGGTGCGATAGACAAGGCTGCGGCGGGGGGTGGCGAGACCGGGAAGGTTGCGCAGGAACATGCCCATCCCGATTCCCGCGGCGTGGAGAAAGAGGGTGGTGAGGGCAAATCCGGTGAAGTATAGCAGCGCCCCCGAACCGGCTGCCATCTCGGCTCCGTGGGCATGGCCGTGGAAGAAGGCAAAGAGCCCGGTGACCACGCAACCCGCCATGAGGGGGAGCCGAACGGCGAAGGCAATGAGGAGACCAACGACCATCATGGAGGCGGCGATGCCCGGTTCCACGAAGGGAAAGGGAACCCCGCCGAGGGCAAGGATGCCCCCGATAATCATGGTCGCGGCGAAGGCAACAGGGAGCGCCCAGATCATGCGTCCGCCCATTTGGGCCGCCCAGAGGCCGACGGCAACCATGGCAATGAGGTGGTCGAGGCCAAAAATCGGGTGAAGCAGGCCGCTCATGAAACCGGATCCGTGGTGGTGGATCGTGCCGTCACCGACATGGGCGAGGGCGGGCGTGGTGGCAAGGAGTGTTGCTGCGGCAAGGATGGTCGTGGTGAGTAGGCGCTTTTCCAAGGTAATGTTTCCTGGTGGCGTTGGAATCGGGTCCGCTATTTTGGACTTCATGATTGTGGTGCAACCATTCCGGCGCTGGCAAGGTGTGTCTGGGGGCTTCTCAGTCCAATGTGCGTCGCAACAACCCATGAAGGGCCGTCGCGTGGCGTTGGCGGGTATGGGATTTTGCATGGGCAAGGCCATCGGCAGCGAGTTTCTGGCGAAGGGTGGAGTTGCCTGCCAATTTGGTGATGCCGTTGAGGATCGAGCGGGTGCTTTCGGGATTCACCAGGAGGGCATTGCCACCAGCTGTCTCCTCGGTGGCACGGTCCCGCGAGGTAAGCACGGGGCATCCCCGGGACATGGCCTCCATGATCGGAAGGCCGTAGCCCTCGATGAGGGAGGGGAAGGCGAGAAAGGTGGCCTTTGTATAGAACCATTCCAGTTCGTGGTCATCGATATAGCCAAAGTGCCGGATGACGCCGCGCTTCTGGAGGTGGAGAAGCCTGCGAGCCAGGGTGCCCGTCCGCGAGGAGGCCTTCCCGACGATGTATAGCGGGATAAAGCCCTCCGGATCGTCCTTCCGCCAGGTTGCGAAGGCACGGAGGAGGCGGTCGATGTTCTTGTGGGGCATCAGATTGCCGATGAAGAACGCAAAAGGGGCCCTGGGGTCGATTCCCTCGGGTGGATGGGGGCTTGCCTGGGATTCCTTGTGGACATAAATGGGGACGGCTTCAGACTTGTCTGCAAACCCGGGGATCAGCTCCATGGTTTCCCGGCGGACGAATTCGGAGTCCACGCCAACCCGGGCCGCCCGGCGCAGTGTCGGCCCCAGGAACATCCTGTATAGCGCCAGAATATGCCGGGAGGCCGTTTCCGGCACGCGAAGAGTGATCAGGTCGTAGTGCATGACAGCAAGGCGCCCCGGGCCAACAAGGCCGGGGTGGATCGGCTCGGGGACGAACAGCAGGTCGGGCCGGTTGCAAAGCACCCACCAGGAGAGGCGCGTTGCGCGATAGACATACATACTTCCCAGGGGGAGTTGGCGGAAGGTGACCCCGTGGCGCTTCAGGTCTTGGGCGAGGGTACCCGGAAGGCGAAACGGCCACGCGCTGAGGAGGGTCAGCCGCCCCAGTTTCCATTGGTCATTTTCCATCAACCAAAGGATGGAGTGGAGGCATTCCTCAACGACCCGGCCAATGCCGGTGCGCCTTGTGTCGTTGACATGGGTGATGTCGAAGGCAACGGATGGCCGAACCCGTGGGTGCCCGGTGGCGGTCATGTGATGTTGATATCACCGGGAAGTCTGACCTCACCACTGAGACGGATGAAATTCTCGTGGAGCTCGCCGTGGAGAACCTGCTCGCAAAGGGGCTTGTCTTCCTCGACACGGCCCTCGAGCTTGCGGGCGGCGTTGAAGGCGGCCATCTTGTATGTCTCGCCCAGGGTGGGGTAGTTGAAGACCGTGCGGAGAAAATAGTCCAGCCCCGGGCCTTCCATGTCCATCACGGCTTGCCCGATGTGGAGCAGTTCCGCCGCGCCATCACCAATAATGTGGACGCCCACCAGGCGGCGGTCCTCGCGGGTGAAGAGCAGCTTGATGGCACCGGAAAGGTCACCGATGATTTTCCCCCGTGCCGTGTGGCGCCACAGGGCCGTGCCCTTCACGTAGTCCACCTTGTCGGCGATCAACTCCTCCTCGGTACTTCCAATCATGCTGATTTCGGGGATTGTATAGATGGCAAAGGGGAGGGAGCGTGCGACCCAGCGGAGGGTTCCGCCGATGGCATTGAGGGCGGCGATGCGGCCCTGATCGGCCGAGGTGGAGGCAAGGCTTGGAAAGCCGATGACGTCCCCCGCCGCGAAAATGGAGGGCACGGTTGATCGATACGATTCGTCGACGGTGATATATCCACGGCGGTCCATCTCAACGCCGACGCGCTCAAGGCCAAGACGCCGTGTGAGGGGTTCGCGCCCGAGGGCAAAGAGGAGGGAATCGGATGTGTATTCCCTGCCGGAGTTGAGCTGCAGACGAACCCGGGCGTCCGGGTTGTCCCGCTGGCCGATGATGGAGATGGCGGAGTAATCATCGCCGAAGACAAGCTCCATCCCCAGGCTGGAGAGCCGGTCAAAGAGAATTCGTGAAATTTCACCATCGACAAAGGAGATCGGGTTTTCCCGGGGATCGACGAGGACGACGGGAATGTCGAGGGCGCCAAACATCGAGGCGTATTCAATCCCGATGACACCCGATCCTAGGACCGCAATGCTGTCCGGCAGGGGAACAACATCGGTTCCGTTATGAAAAAGGCCGTCGCTGTCGAGGATGTTCATGGAATCGAAGGGCACATCGACCGGGCGGCGGGGTTTGGTGCCCACGGCGATGAGGATGGAGCTCGCCGTCAGGCGCTGGGTGCCTCCATCCGCAAGCTCGACTTTGACATGATGGGGGCCAACGACCGTGGCCGTGCCGTTGATGGTCTTGACCCCATGGTGGGAAAGTTGGGAGTCGATCACCTCGCGCTCAAGCTGGATGACATGATTGGTCCTGCTGACCAGGTCCCCGGTCTTGACACGTTCCTTGAGCCGAAAATTGTCCCCGTAATAGCCCCGCTGGCGGTATCCGGAAAGGAACAGGACGGCCTCGCGAAGGGATTTGCTCGGAATGGTTCCGGTATTGAGGCAGACCCCGCCGGTGAGGGGATTTTTCTCCACAATCGCCACCCGGGCACCTTCATCGGCGGCGGCAATGGCCCCTTTTTGTCCTGCCGGCCCGGAGCCGATGACAAGAAGGTCGTAATCGTATTCTTTGTTGATCTTTACGGTCATGATTGAATGTCTTGGCCTCGCATGGGTTTGCGGTGGGGAACAGGCTTGGACATCATGCACAGGACCCGGTTGGGGTCCAAGTGAAAATCATTTTCCCAACCAGTGGCGGGTGGATTTCCCCGGTTACTCCTCCACGGTGCCGAACAGTCGCCGGTCGACCTCGATGACACGATCCAGGCTGTTCAGGATGTACTCCCAAACTTCCTCCAGGCCATTTGTCAGCGAGGGATCCACGGTCCAATCGTCCTGGCCACGGCCGCGAAGTTGCCCCAGCGCTTCGTAGATCGACGTCGGTTGGCCCTGAAGGTCGAAGCGGGTGCGGGAAAGAACCTCGTGAAGGCGGTGGTCCTCTGTCACGGCGACGATGACATTGAAGCGCGGCCATCCCGATGCCTCGTAGTCACCGTCGGGAAAGCGGTAGTCCTTCATGCGGTTGATCAGTCTGTATAGACGAAGACGTTTCCCCTCCTCGGTGACGTGATAAACGGTGATGTTGCTCCGTGTGGTCAGGTGGGCGAACTCCTCCGGGTCAATGGGAAGGCGGTCCTCTTGGATTCTTTCGCTGTCGGCGCGGGGAAGGAAGTCGGTGAGGATGCGCTGGGCATTCGGGAGGGGATGCCCAATTTCCGGGGTGGGATCGTCAATGAGGGAATTCCACTGATCGCGGGAGAATGTCCGGTGGTAGACTGCATTCGGTTCAGCAATTCCCCGGCCGTCGCGGCGGATGTCGACCACCAGGATTTCCCCTTCACGGGGCGCACGGACTTCCCACCAATCACCGGTTTGATGGGGGGTGTCATCAGTGGAGCCACGGCGAATGAACAGCGCGGGGACCCTTTCGCCGAGTTTCTCGCGAATCGTGTCCTCGTCGAGGGAGCCCACGGCCACAAGGAGGGTGTTCTCGTCCCAATCGCCCATGGCGGCCTCGACCAGTTCCTCGTTGCTGAGGTGGTCCAGGATGCTGACATGGGCACTGGCGCCGGAGGCTTCGCGGGGATCGGCAAGGGCCATGATGCGAAGGGGGATGTTTCCCTCCCGGCTGATGGTGAGGGCGTGCTGGACGGGGTCATTGCGCAGGTGGGGGACGCGGAGGTTCGTCACGACGCGTTCCCGTTCATTCAGGGGGTCAAACTGCCAGTTATAGCCGCTTGTACTCGTCAGGCCAATGGCGGCGTCCCGGCCGGAAAGGGTGATGGCATCGTATTTGAAGGAGCGGAAGAGGCGGTTCGATGTATAGCCGTAGCTGGTTTCCACGGCCTGGGTGAGGGAAAGGTGGTCGCCTGCGTCTATCAGGTAGGCCCGGGGGTTGTCATCGGTCCTGTCACGGAGGTGGCGTTCGAAGGTCAGTGCGGGGTCCTCAACGGCCGGGTTGGAGGACATGACGGGGTAGAGACGCTCGACCCCGGCAGTGACGATGAGGGTGGCGCGGCGGGGTGTGTCCCCCTTCGCAGACATGGCCCCACCAAGGAGGAGGATGATGGTGATGGCGGTGATGTATAGACGCATGGTTTCAGGATTCACTTTCGGGTTGTCGGTGCGGGCCATATGGCGGCGCACCTTGTCATTGCCTCGTCCATGGGGGTGGGCTTCCACCCCAGCGCGGCGAGTTGGTTGTTTTTCAGCGATACATCCCTGGCGCGTTGCTCCCCACCCGGGACATCAAGGCGGGAAAGGGGTCTGATCAGGGAGGCATCCAGCCCGAAGGCCCGGCACGCCATTTCACCCATTTCAACGCGGTTCAGTCGGTCTGCTCCTGCTGCATGGTAAATGGCGGGTTGGGGGACCGTGTCTTTGGCGGTGGTGAAGATCACCTCGCAGGCACGGGCAACGTCCTCCACCCAGACGGGGGAGCGCCATTCATCATGGAAAAGATTCACGGGTTTTTGCTGCTTCAAGGCATCCACCATCCAGGTCAAAGCGGAACTTCCCCATTTCCCGGGTTGGCCCAGAACGAGAGGGAGCCGAATCACGACCCCCCGTGGGGTTCCGAGCACATCCAATTCCGCCGTCAACTTCTGACTGCCATACTCGTGGAGTGGTTTGGGGGTGGATTTTTCGTCGTAGGGTGCTTCGGTGCCTTCAAAGACAAGATCGGTCGAACAAAAGAGCAGTCTGCCGGTCGTCAGGTGGAGGAGATGACGGGTGACCCCGACATTGAGCGCTTCGGTGGCTGATGGGTTATTTTGACAAGCCCCAATGCTTGTCGCGCCTGCTCCATGGAAGACGAAGTCCGGCTTTTCCTGGGCAAATAATTCCGTAACCTTTGGAAAATCAAGGAGGTCCAAGGTCCGCGACCTGCTCCCCTCAATGGCTGGAAGTCGGGTGCCACCAAGAGCGATGACATCCCACCCGAGGGCGACAAAATGGCGGGCGACGACCTCGCCCACGAAGCCACTGGCACCAGTTACAAGGAGTCGGGGCGTTTTGGCCGTCATTTTTCCTGATCCCCTGGGGAGGTGGATGTGCTGCTCGCGCCAGCGCACGGTGAAGCGTTTCCGGGGCGTTGTTCAGGGGCAAGGACCGTGGTGCCCCCCGGCAATCGAAAATTTGGGTGTTTTTTATCTGGACAGGGTGGCAATGAAGGCCCCTTTCTTGCCTTTACACCCGGGGGGGATGGCCACGGCTTCCCTGCCGTCCTCAATCATGGAGATTCGTTGATGGACACTTTTGAATCGGCAATTTTGCCCGTTTTACCGCAAAAGGACATGGTCATGTTCCCCGGTGCGATCACGCCCTTGTTCGTCGTGAGCGAGGAGGGTCTGGGCGCGCTGGAAACGGCACTCGCCGGAGACAAGCGGCTGTTTCTCACTTTCCAGCGGGACACGGAAAAGGGGGATTCAAAGGAACGCGACCTCGCCGAGGTCGGTACCGTGGCGGAAATTCTTCAGGTTCTCCGCGTGCCTGATGGCTCGGCGAAGGTGCTCGCCGAGGGATTGTATGCCGCCCAGGCCGTCGACTACATTGAGGATCCCGAGGGCACCCAGGCGCTGCTGGTCCGCCTTGAGGTCTCCCCCCTCGACAGCCCCACCGCCGTGGCCTACAAGCGCACGACGACCGCCCTTTTTGAAACGTACTCGAGTCTTTCGGACAATGTCCCCGAGGACCTCTTCTATTCGATCAAGAACCTCGACGACCCCCTGGGCCTCGTCCATGCCGTTGCTAATTACACGGGCATCAAGCTTGCCGAAAAACAGAAAATTCTCGAATCAGACGAGCTGGAGGAAAAGTTCCTCCTCCTCAACATGAACCTGGAGAAGGAAAACCAGCTCCTGGAGCTTGAGGACCAGATTGTCACCCAGGTCAAGAGCCGCATTGGCAGCTCCCAGCGGGAATATTTTCTCAGCGAGCAGCTCAAGATCATCGAGAAGGAACTCGGCATCGGGCGCGAGGACAACCCCGACGTGGAGGAACTTCGCCGTGCCATCCTTGCCGCCGGTCTCACGGGAGATGCCCTGGCCAAGGCCGAGCGGGAACTGCGTCGTCTTGATCGCATGTCACCCATGTCCCCGGAAGCCACGGTTTCGCGCACCTGGGTGGAATGGCTTACCGAGGTGCCGTGGAAGGAAGCCTCCGAGGATCGCATTGATCTCGACGAGGCGCGGCGGATTCTCGATGCCGACCATTACGGTCTTGAAAAGGTGAAGGAACGCATCATTGAGTACCTCGCCGTGGTGAGCCTTTCCGGTGGCATTCGCGGTCCGATTCTTTGCCTGGTCGGCCCCCCCGGCGTGGGGAAGACATCCCTGGCGCGAAGCATCGCCCGTTGTATAGACAGGAAATTCGTGCGCATCTCCCTCGGCGGGGTGCGCGACGAGGCGGAAATACGTGGACACCGGCGGACGTATATCGGCGCCATGCCGGGGAAGATTATCCAGGCGGTGAAGAAGGGCGGAACGGTCAATCCGGTCCTCCTCCTCGACGAAATCGACAAGATGTCCAGCGACATGAGGGGCGACCCGGCCTCGGCGCTGCTGGAAGTCCTCGATCCCGAGCAAAACCAGGCATTTAACGACCATTACCTGGAGGTCGATTACGATCTTTCCCGGGTCATGTTCATCACCACGGCGAACACCACGGCCGGTATTCCCCTCCCCCTCCAGGATCGCATGGAGATTATCCGCCTGTCGGGATATACAAACCTGGAGAAGGAACAGATCGCCCGCCGCCACCTGGTGCCGAAGGCCGTGGAGGCCAATGGGCTGAAGAAATCGAAGGTGCGGTTCGAACGCACGTCACTGATGGCGCTTCTTGAAAGCTATACACGGGAGGCGGGTGTGCGCGGCCTGGAGCGGGAACTCCACGCCGTCTGCCGCAAGATCGCCATGCGCATCGTCAAGGCGGGGGAGAAGACACCCCCGGTCACCCGTGTCACCGGGGCGATGATTCGGGAGCTTCTTGGCCCGGAACGCCACCAAAAGACATCACTGGACCAGCGCCGCGAGGTCGGCAACGCCCTTGGTCTTGCGTGGACCGAGGTTGGTGGGGAACTCCTCCATGTGGAAACCCGTGCCATGTCAGGGAAGGGTAACCTCATGCTGACGGGCACCCTGGGCGAAGTCATGAAGGAAAGCGCCAATGCGGCCCTGAGTTACATCCGTTCCTGCGCGGAGGAACTTGGTATAGACGCTGACTTCCATGAGAAGAAGGATATACACGTACACCTTCCCGAGGGGGCGATCCCCAAGGATGGCCCGTCGGCGGGGATCACCCTGGCGACGTCCCTGGTTTCCTCCCTGAGCGGGCGACCCGTCCGCCAGGATGTTGCCATGACCGGGGAAATCACGCTGCGGGGCAAGGTGCTCAAGATTGGCGGCCTGAAGGAAAAGGCGCTGGCGGCGTACCGATACGGCATCCGCCACGTCCTGTTTCCGGCGGAAAACGTCCCCGACCTGGAGGAGGTTCCCGCCGAGGCGCGGCGGGCCATCCGGTTCATTCCCGTGCGGACCCTTGGCGAGGTGCTGGACTTCGCCCTTTCGGATCCCAAGCCCAAAACCAAGACACCAGCGCGACCCCGCAAGGCCACCAAAGGCTCATCGGCCCACAGAAGCGCTGCCAGAAGAAACGACTAGACACGGTCCGGTTCAGCCGCGACAGAGCGCCGTCGCCAACCTCCACGCATTCACGAGACACCCAAGGGGGAGGATCTCGTGGCCATGGGAGTTCTTCGTCGGGATGACGATCCCCCCGGCACTGGGGACCAGTCCCATCTTGTAGGGAATCGAGGCGTCGCTGCTGTATCCCGCCACCACGGCGTGCTGCACCGGGATTTTCTCCCTGCCTGCCAGCTCCACCAGGGTGCGGTTCAATCTTTCGTCATAAATAAAATGGCTGTCTGCGGAAAGAAGCACCGGGGCGTCTGAATACTCAATGGGGTATTCCTCCGCCACGGGGACGATGTCCACGGTAACGAGTGTGTGTATATCCGTATGACGAAGGAACGCATTCACCCCGCCGCCGCCAATTTCCTCGCGGGCGCTTGCCAGGAGATAGACATCCCCTGCCGGTGGTTTTTTGTCGAAGGTCATGGCATGGAGGAGCGCCAGCCCGATGCGATTGTCGAGGGCGAAGCCGGCGACCGAGTCCCTGCCGATACGGCGGGGTTGCTTGCGTTCGCTGGACAGCACCACCCGGGTGCCGGGCCGAACGCCCGCCTTTGCAAGCTCCTCCGGGGTCAGCAGGGTTTCCACCCATGCCTGGGGCCATGTTACCGGTTTCTTTTCCCATTCCTTCTCATTGGGGTACTCGCGGGAAACATGGCGGGCGCCAAAACTGAGAATGCCGGTGATGGTTTTCTTTTCCCCAAGGATGTCCATCGGCCCCTCGCCGTATATCCAGGGGTAACTCCCGCCCAGCTTGCGAACCCGCAGGCGGCCATCATCCTCGATGCGTGTCACCATCGTGCCGATCTCGTCCTTGTGGGCGACAATGGCGATGGGCTTCCCCCCCTTGCTGCCGGGAATTCGCACCCACAGATTGTCGGCGGCATCACGATGAACCTCCCGCCCCGCCTTCGCGAAGATCTTCTCCAGATGGGCGCTCATGCGGTCCTCATCCCCGCTGGGGGAGTGGATCGGCGTCAGCGCACACAATTGGTCAAAAAACCAGGTGGCATCAATTTTCATGGAAAGGGGCTCCTGAATCAGACCGCCTCGGGGAGGTCGGGATCATTCTCAGGAGGAGGATTGACCGGAGAATAAATGGGGTCGAGCCAATCTTCAGGCCGAAGGGGAGGCAGCCCAAATCGCGCCCGTGCCTCGTCGCACCGATCATGAGGCTGGCCGTTGGCCCACGACGCCTCGAAATTGCGGCATGGCGTCGGGCGGTTCAGGTGAATGCCACACTTGACCGACTTGCAGAGTTCCCCCTCTAGGGCGACGCAACGGGGGGCAGACCCGCCCGTTCCCTTCATCATCAGCCGATGGGGACCAAGGCGCTCGGTCAACCCAATCGGCACCCTCCCGGGAGTAACATCATCCGCCTCGCCCCAATAGAAGGAGACGCGAAATTGCGTGCAACACACACCACATTCCAGACAGGGGTTGGCCATGGGAAGTACCTCGACCGAAAACAGGAATCCATCCCCCGAAATCGGGGAGGGAAGCAAAGGAGCACCGGTGGCAGAACTCAAGGGGAATTGATCACCGATTGCCCATGGAACCCATTTCCTTGATCCGTGCGGAGCAGCAAACCTGGTTGGGGATTAAATAGCAAAAGGGGCGGCACAAGACGGCCGCCCCTTTCTTGAGGAATGGAGTTCCTCAAGAAAGGGGTCAATCGCAGCTCCGTCCAAAGTTATCCCGCACGGCAATAAAGTCCTGCAGGTTGATCCTCGTGGGCTGACCAAACACCACCCCCCCCGTTGTTAAGTTTTGGCGGGGGTTGGGCAGGTCATGGGTTATCCTCGGGGTCAGAAAACTCCCGTGCCAGAAACTGGTCAAGTTGGTCCGATGACGGGAGTTTGCCGGCCAGTTCTTCGGGAAGCGTGGGTTGCAGATGATACTCGGCTACGCCAATGGGATTGGTTTTCGTTTTCAGGGCGAATTCAACCTCCAGCCGGTTGCGTTCGGCGCACAGGATGATCCCGATGGAGGGATTGTCGCCTTGGGCACGCTCGGTTTCATTAAGGAGGTTGAGATAGAAATCCATCTTTCCCGCATGTTCCGGGGTAAACCTGCCGATTTTCAACTCGATTGCCACAAGCGCCCGCAGGAACCGGTGATAGAAGAGTAGGTCGATGAAGTACTCGTTGCCGCCCAGACGGAGCCTATATTGGCGCCCGATGAAGCAGAACCCGTAGCCCAACTCGAGGATAAAATCCTGAAGCTGCGTGGTCAAGCGCTCCTCCAGGTCCCTTTCCCTGATCTCGCGGCGAATTCCGAGGAATTCGAGGTTGTAGGAACTCTTCATTGCCTCTTCGGCCTGTTCGGCGAGGTACTCCGGCATGACTGCCGGAAAGTTGTGCGACTTACCCTCGGCCAGGGAGCGCTCGTAGGCCCCAGCCTTGATCTGGTTGAGCAGGACATTGCGGCTCCATCCAAAACGGGCGGTGGCGGTGATATAATAGAGCCGTGCGGCCGATGTGGTCGTCTTGTTGAGAATCAACAGGTGCTGGCCCCAAGGCACTTTGGCGACAAGATTACGCACAATCATGCGGTCCTCTTCGGTCGAATGCGCAGGGCGGGGGACGTGCACAGGACTGGTATCAGATGCCTTGCTCAATTCTGCAACAGCCTGTTGCAGAAACTCTGGCTCCATTGACGCCGCAAAGAAACGGCGCATCTCCCAAAGGTTTCTTGCCGAGAAACCGCGAGCTTCGGGGAAGGCGGTCTTCAGGTCACGGGCCAGTGTTTCGATCACGGCGTCACCCCATCCGCGATGCTTCTGGGCGTCCAGAATCGTCCCCCCAATGTCCCAGTAGAGCAGAATCAACTCGCGGTTGACCGACCGCGCCGCCGCCAGCCGAGCCGCTTCGATCCGTGCCTTGAGCCCGGCGACCAATTCGCCATACTCCCGCAACTGGGCAAAGTCCGTCATCCACGAGCCTCCAACGCCTTGAGCGCCAGCAGGTTGTCGCTAAAGATGAGCTTGTTGTCGCAAAGATCCGTGTCCGTCACCCGGTGTGGCGCATGATAGGACTGGGTCGGCGCCTCAATGAGGATGCGGGGATTAAAACTGGGGCGGTTTTCTTTGCCGATCCAGGTGAGGTCGAGGTGGGGGGTGTTCTTGGTCATCTTATATTCCCGGTTCCGCATCCAATACTGTCTTTATAGTCCTTAGCCACCCGCGAATTTCCCCATTCGGGTCTATCTCCGTCAGACGTTCTGGCGTCATTTTCTCAACACAATCTTTATTCAATCGCTTCTTGGCATTGGAAACTTTCTGAGACAGCTTCCTCTCATCATGCAGAACATCAGTCCAAGATACTGGACTTCCGCTCGATTGGTGTACTGCTTCGGCAAAAGCAAGAGGTACATCGTCGAAGTCTCCCGTCAGATTTCCGGTGTAAGTAGGGAGAATCACTCGTATAGCGTCTGGATGAATGTAGTTTTCCAGCTCACACTTAGAAGTGATCCATGCCGTCACATTATCTTGCGCGTTCCAGTTGTTCACTTGGCTTTGGTACTTCGCATCAGCCGGTGGTTGGTTGTCTCGGTCGGTCAAAAAGAACTGCTGCCGCTGAAGGCCATTCAATCTCTGGGCCCATAAATCGAGACTGCTCCCACCAAGTGGGATAAAGACAAGGTGCCCAATAGCCTCTGCATGCCCAAGATCGGGTATATCAGCTTCCGAAGCTGCAAGAATAGCCGAAAGACGGGTAAGAAACTCGATATCATGTCGGCCCTCAACACCCAAGAACACGCGCACATCGTGATCGGGCAAGACTCCCAACGTCTTGATGATCTGCTCTGCCACTCCATTATCGGTGCCATTGAGGACCTCTGGTGTTCTGCCGGTTACTTTTATCAGACGAAGTGATGCAGGATCGACTCGACGGGCGAGTGTTGGCGTATGTGTTGTGAGGATGACTTGACAACCGCCTTGCTCGGTAAGTTCCTGAAATGCCTTCAATAGCATGATTTGGTAATTCGGATGCTGGCTTGTTTCCGGCTCTTCAACCGCATAAATGACTCCACACTCCCGGCTCGTCGATGCATCCTCGGCCTTAGCACGGAAGAAATTCAATAAGACGAGGCGACGAGTACCGCTTCCACGCTTGTTGATCGGGATTTGTTCATCTCCCGTGAGCGAAAAGGAAAAAAGCGAGTCCCAGTTCTTGTTACTGATTCGAGGGTTCATCTCGTTTGCCAGATCTGGGTTCATTTCCCTAATTTTTTCGACGGTGCGATCTGCGACTCTCTTTACCTCCGCAGTAATGTCGCCAACCACTCCTTCAAGATCAGCAATCCGGCGCTGGACAGCTTCCTTAACCGCCGCCATGATAGGGTCCTTGGCCTCGCTGTCCTGATCCGTACTGGAACGGTCCGATTTGAAAAGTGCGTATACTGGCAAGTGCTTTTGAAGTTGCTCCCAGACCTTTTTCCCTGTCTCCGATTGTAAATCAACTTCAACTTCCGATAGTTGAAGGTCTTCGCATTGACTCCATATGGCAGCCCGCAGCTGGGCATTGATTGTTTCATTCACCTCATCAAGTGTGATGTCCCGTTGTCTTGCTCTTGTTTTTAGTTTGGAATTTGTGAGGGCAAGCAAGTCAGAAACGCCATCAGCGACAGGGTGATTCGCTCTTGCGTGGATGCCCTTGACTTTGTTCTTCGCAGCCGTGCATCGAAAGGTCTGAATGATCTCCAACTTGCCATCCGGTCGAAGCAGGTATTCATCCGCGAGCGTTGTGGGATTATTGGAATCGATGATTAGTTGTTCCGGGAGGTCATCGAAGACACAACAAATTTTGACCTCAGTGCTATCCGAACGGACACAGCAATCATCAGGGTCCATGTTTGAGCCGTTGAAGAATATTTCCAGAGCATCGAGAATTGAGGATTTCCCGGCATCATTCCTTCCAACCAGAATCGTTAAGTCATTGAGTAATATGGAAGTTTCCTCCGCATACCCTCGAAAGTTTGTTAATTTCACTTCTGTCAGGCGCATTTAAAATCTCCAAACATGTGATTGCGAAGACGGTAGTATAAATTCTGAACGCTTCCACCTGCCGCCGCCAAAGCAGATACCGAGCATTGCCCTGATTTATTCATTTTCTTCCTCCCATTGAAATCCAATACGCCACACCTTTCTCGGTGGTAACCTTGATCCTGTCATCATCTCCAGAAGCTTCCCCACGATGCCAGCAAAATTTTCGTTGTGTTTTCCTGGGCGGCGTTCCACCTGGCGGTTTCTCGCTACCGGATGAGTGAGG
>JAFIGB010000197.1 GCA_020831705.1 Candidatus Sumerlaeia bacterium
ATCCCCGGTGCCGCCAGGTCGGGCTTGATGCGGTCGTCATTCGTCCATCCCCGGCTGCTGAAGGTCGTCATTGAGGTGGCATCGGGGTTGTCCGTTGCCGCAATGGAGAGAACGTTCTTCCCCGTCGACGGGCTGCTGACGCTTTCATCGCCCCTTGCACCGAAGTTTCCCGCGGCACAGACGATGAGGAAGTCGGGATGCGTCCAGGTCATCAGGTCCATGTCGGCGGATATATTTGTATAGACGTTTTGCACATCCGCCTCCTCCTGGTCGCCCCACGAGTTGTTGTGTATCATGGCGCCGAGGTGGCGGGCATCCTCAAGGAAGTGGAGGACCCCCAGCACGGGGCAGCCAAGGGCGGGAATGTCCCCGCATTCGTCCCCCTGGTAACCGCCGTCCTGGACGACGAGCTGGGCGGCGGGCGCGACACCGTCGTGGTTGGTGCTCCCCGGTTCCATGGTGCCGTTCGGCTCGCGACCCAGTGCATTCCCGGCCACCAGCGTGCCGTGCCCCTGGTTGTCCATGGCATCGTCCTTCATGCTTCCCGGGAGGATTTGGTAGGCGATGATTTTGCGTCTTGTCATGTCGGCGACGAGCGGATCACCGGCACGGAGCACCGGCGGCGGGGTGCCTCCCGGTTCGGCAAGATGGCAGTTCAACCAGTCGGCCCCGGTGTCCAGGACGGCAATGACCTGCCCCTCGCCCCGCAGACCCCGCCCCCAAAGTGTTTCTCCACCCGGCTCACTGGTTCCCGACTGGACCCATCGCCGGGCGGTTGTATTGTATAGACGGGGGGGGAGGGCTTCCATCACCGAATAGACATCGCCGCGACGGGAAAGCCAGGCCACCAGGGCATCACCCTCGTCGCCATGAATCCGCAGGGCCGCACGGATGCTCCTTCCGCGCTCCACGGTGCCGGCAATTTCCGCATCCGGGAAGGCTTCGGCAATGTCGGCCGCCAGATCGCCGCCCCCTGCCGCATGTATGACAAGACGCCACTCACTTCGTTGGATGGACTTGTCGCGCAGCGACGGAGCAAGCCGGTGGTCCGGCGCTAGGGGAACCAGATTCATCCCTGCCCGGGACTTTTCCCCCTCCCTGGGAACCACCAGGGCGGCGTCCGGCCCAACGGATCCGATAAACTCAAGCCCGGCCATGTCGAGATGGCCCTCCAGGGAGATGCCCCGCGCGGCGGCCTCCATGGATAGACCGCGAAGCCCCGAAGGCAGCAGCATCACTTCGCCCACCGTGTCGGTGGTTTTCCCGGCGGACGCGACAATGTCCTCCAGCGCGATTCCATGGAACCCCGAACCGGGCAGCAGGGAGGCGGTAAAAATCAGACAGGTGGTGAGGAGGGGGCGTAACATGGGTGGAATGGAGCGATCTCCCGGGGACGGTCTTCAAACATCCCCATACCCTTCCACCAGATTGGCACCACCGGCAAGGGGAAGCGAAATCGCGCCCCTTCCCACGGCGTCACACCCTCACGGAAGGAGGGTCTCGGGATTGATGGCGTTGCCATTCCGGCGGATCTCAAAATTCAGAAACGGCGACGAGCCACGACCGGTATCCCCCGACCGCGCGATCACCTGG
Organism: Candidatus Sumerlaeia bacterium; assembly: GCA_020831705.1. Classification (GTDB taxonomy): domain Bacteria; phylum Sumerlaeota; class Sumerlaeia; order SLMS01; family SLMS01; genus JAFIGB01. The sequence continues at coordinate 1,594 of JAFIGB010000197.1, forward strand.
CCCTGGGAGACGCTCTGGTTCTCGCGCACCAGGGCGCGGTCAAGGTGGGCGTAACAGGTTGCGTAGTTGTTGTCGTGGGAAATGATCACCATCTGGCCGTAGCCGGGAATTCCGTCGCCCACGAATACCACCCGGCCACTTGCTGAGGCCCGGACCTCCGTGCCCTTTGGAACCTGAATGTCGATCCCCGTATATTTGTGATCTGATCGATCCGCAAAGCGGCGCAGGATGCGCCCCTCCGCAGGCCAGATGAACAGCGATGACGAGGAACCGGAAAAATAGCGACTGCCACCGGACGAATTCGATGTCGACCCGCCCGAGGACACACCGCCACCGGGGACATCCTCTCCACCCTCGACCCTCAACACCTGGCCCACATGAAGGGGAGCCGAGGCGGAAATGTCATTGAGCGCCGCCAGACGGCTCACCGTCGTTCCATGACGGTTTGCAATGGCCCAAAGGGAATCTCCGGCACGCACCGTATAGGAATCCCCACCGCCCGATGAACGCTGGGCGGGTGCGGGAGTTGGTGTTGGCGTGGGAGTCGGTGTCGCCACGGGCCGCGACGGCGCTGACTGCTGCGGCGAAGACCCCCCGGAAAACCCCGGACCGGTGGTCGTCCTGCGCTGGGGCGGTGCCGCCTGCTGCGACGGGGTTGGGCGGCTTTGGGCTGGCGGGTTATTCACGGCGCTCCCCGATTGGCGACGATCGAGGGGAATCCAGATGCGACTTCCTGCGGCGAGACTGGCATTGGGCCGGATCCGATTGGCCTCCGCAAGATCCGCCACCGGGACATTGAACCTCTGGGCAAGCATCGTCAGCGATTCCCCGGGCCGCACGGTGTAATACGTCCCCCGCGGCTGGGCAGCCAAATCCGCCGGTGTCAGGAGAATCCAGACACCAACAAGGATAAGAATCAGGCCATGGAGGCAGCGATGCATCAGGTCTCCCATGGGCACAACGGCCCGAAAATCCGGCATTTTCGCCGGGTCAGCATCACACTGAGTCGGGGCGGGGATACCACGTCAACATCTTCCTGACCACGAGCTGGGGTTAAATTTTTCTCCCGTGGGCAAGGCACACTCCAAGCTGCTATTTATAGTGTCACAAATTCTCCAACTCCCGCTTCACCGCCTTCAGATCATCCTCCACGCGCGCCTGATACTTTTCCAGCACGGCACGGATTTCATTCCAGTGGATGTCGCGGCGAATGTCTTGATGGGGAGCGATGACCAGAACACGCTGTTCCCGGCCTTGAGGAGTCCTGCGCTCGGCAACTTCCTGGCACTCGAAGGCCAGTCGCTCCGTCTGTGGAATGGCACTATTCACCGCAAAGTTGAATGGCTTCACAAGGTTGAATGTTCCGTTTTGGTAGCCGTATGGCGCTTCAAAGGTGCGCCCACCCAGACCCAAATCCACCTTCACGGACCGTTCCACCTGCTTGCCCGATGCGATGGCCTGTTCAAAGAGGTCCTTCACGGGGTCAGGCTTTGAGGGCTCCCTCCGCGTACGGGGAACCTTCCCCAGCGCACGGTTCAAGAGTCGTTGAAAATCCTTTTCCGGGTTGGTGATCTTGGTGGTACGCGGGGGAGTCAGGATCACCTCGTTTGCCCGAAGGGCCACGAACTTCTCCAAATCCTCCAGTGTCCGGAGGTCTGGATCCATGACCTTGGTCCGTTCCTCCAGGGCGTCGAGCATTCCCCGCACCTTCTCCCTGTCGAACCGGACTGGCCCAAAGAATTTTTCCAACCGGGCAAGGGAGTCAGCGGTTTTCACGTTCACAAAATTCCAATTGGGACAGACGAGAAGCAGGCCGACGGTGGCCGCCTCAAGCCGGAGGGGATCCGGGCGGTACTGCACAAGCGAGTAATAACCCGGTGCCGTCAGGATGTCGGACTGTTGCATTCTCATTCCTCCTTGGGTTGAAAGTCTGTGGCCGGGCGATTGGCGGTTCGTGCGGCCCGGGTCATGATGAAGTCCACCAGTGGGTAGTGCAGGGTTGATTCAAGCTCCCAATCCCGGGGGACACATGTAACAATTCGACTCACATCCTGCCGTTCCAGCTTGGCCAACCGTTGCTGAAAAGCGACAGTGGCGGACTCATCCCAATAGGGACGTAAGGCAGGAAAAGCCCCATACACCCCCACATCGTCAACAGCTCTTCGCAGGGCGGGGGCGGTGATCTCGCCACCTTCGACCAGACAGTGGGTGTGGTCCATGACAACCAAGTCCAGCGCCTCCCCCTTGGTTTCCTCGGAGGAGAGGAACACATTATCATAATTTGGCTGCCGGTTTTCCGCCCAACGGTCGCGGTTTCGGACAAAAGTGTCGAAGACAATAATTGCCGAGAGGTCGGCTCTGTTGCGGACATGGTGCAGTCCCTCAGCTGTCCCGCCCCAAGGGTGCCCTTTCTCCGCACGGGTGGCAAAGGCGGCGCCCGGTCGGGCAAGCCCACCGCCCCGACCGAGGGGAAGGGGAATGATATCGTCCACGTGAAGCAGTTGAAAGTGGAGGGTCCGCAGGCCGAGCAACCGGGCAAGGCTGGTGCCGACCCATTCGCAAACGAGGGCGTGTTCCCCTTCCGGATTTCCAATGGCCTTAATCCACGCATCCCCGGCATCGGTTTCCACCAATATCGGCCCCGTGCTGCTGTTGTGGCTGCGCAGGTGGGAGAGGATTTCAGTGGGGCGCCAGGAAGAGGTCATGGGGTTGGGGCGTCTTGCTTTCCACTAGCGAACTGGATGTAATCTTCAGATTGCTTTTCCTGCGTATCCGCCACTTTTCGAGCTTCTTCGGCTAACGATCCTGGCACATACTTAACTTCCCGTATAAACCGAAAAACATTGTGGGTTTTCAACAGGCTTGCTTGCTCTGTCGCAATGTACTTGTCGCTGTAGTGATCGAGTTCTTGTATGTACAGAAATATATAAATGGTAAAAGCAGGGTGGAGTTGGCAGAACACACGAGAAAGATAACGCCCTCTCGCTAAAAAGCTTTGAGGAGTCCGCACAATACCGAAGTGATGATCGATCAAGCCAAGAATCTCTGATAAAACCTGAAGGGGTTGTGTGAATTCACTCATGATTCCCAAGGGCTGAGTCTTAAACTTTTCCAGGGTTGTATCCAAATTGGGTTTAGACTTTGAAGAACGAGCGTAAACCCTCCCTGTGAAATAGGCAAAGGCATCACCACCGGTAAAAGTCGCACCATGAGTCTCACCTATATCATCTGAGACCTCTCCTAGAATCCTAGTTCGCTCGATAGACAAGATAAGAATATCTGTTAAATTTTGCAATGTTCTATCAAATCGCTCACGGCTCATCGTCTTCGCTTGCCGTGCAAGCATCACTCTCTGGCCCCTCAACTCCCTGCGGGTCTGTTCCAATTCCTTTCGCTGGAGGCGGAGCTCGAGGCTTTGAAGGATGATGGCAGTAATGACCCCAACGAAGGCAAAGGCTGCAAAGAGGGCGTTGTAACGTTCAATTGTGTAGGCTGCGATAAGGTCTTGCCCATCGTCGATTTGTATTGTTCTGGGGGATGGAGTGAGGAAGTACCAACACAGCGAGGCAACAAAAAGAAGAAATGGAAGGACACCGAAAAGGACAACGTATGAGAGTTTTTCGTCGAACTCCAATTCCTTCCAACTTTTCATTTTACTCATCTCGTCACCACTCCCTCGCTAAAGAGCGCAAGTATTTCCCATATTGTCTCATCCCAAACTCCAGCTCCCCCGAAAGCATCAACCTAATCCATGGGCTGGGCTGAGGCTTGGCGGAGAATAGGGGCGCGCAAATGGGCACAAGCTTGAGGCTCCAAACAGGATTACAAATTACTGCTTGGAAGGCTCTTGGGGGGTAAAGGCAAATGACACGCACGCCGCCCCCCCCGGTCCTTTTGATTGCGGCACCGGGGGCTTGGGGGTTTGGGTTGAAGGGTCGGCCGTTGCATGCGGCCAAACTTTCCGTGAGGTCCACTCCGCAGTGTTTCGTTTTCCCGCTCTTGCCCTGTTGATTCTGCTCATTTTGGGGGTTGTGCTGGCATGTGGTCGCCGCATTGAAAAGCGGTTTCCCGGCGGTGATCCGTATCCGGTGACGGCGGAAACGGCGGGGGCGGGGGGTGCCGGACCGGAGGGCATCCTGCGCGAGGAGGAGCGGCCCGTGCGGCGGGTGGTGCTTCCCAGAAATGCCCGGGAACGCGATGGCATTGTCCTGACCGCCAATGTGACCAACGAACGCCATATCGCCGGGTCGCCCCTTCGGGTGACGCTGATTGTGCGCAATACAACCCGGGTGACGGCCCGGTTGGGGTATAACACCGCCCAGCGATACGATCTTTTTGTTTTTCCCGACGAACACTCCAGCAATCCCCTCTTTATCTGGAGCGAGCACCAACACTTCCCCCGCGACTTTCAGGAACATGCCCTTGGTGCCGGAGCGTCGCTGCGCCGGGTTCTGGAAATACCCACCACGGCCAATCCCACCGTTGCGGCCATGGCTCGGGATGACCTTGGCGCGCCGTTGACCCCCGGGGTGTATTACCTTTGGGCAACGCACGAGGGGAATACCTTCCTGGCGGCTGGTCCGACGCGGATCGAAATCGTCGACCCCACAGCAGAAGAAACGGAAGCACCCGAAGAAGATCCCGAAGAAGACACAGTAGAATAAGGAACCAACCGGCCAGGAGGCGGTCCAGATGGAATTGGATGTAACCACTGCAATGAATCAATACGGGTCTTTGGGGCCCGATTTTCTGACCTGGCTGCTTGTTCGTGTCCTGAAGGACGACATGGTGCCGCCCCCCTCCGAGCCTGCCCTGACCCTCGACATCAAGGGTCCACTGGCCTTTGCAGCCGACGGAGGCGAGGCCACGAAGGTCACCATGGCGGGCGACGAGGCGGCTTCCGCCCCCGAAGTTTTCAGCGCCCTGCGCCAGGGAAAGCGCCTGCACCGCGCGAAGGTGGAAATCCATGTTGGCGAAAGCAATTGGACCTTCACCCTGGATGCCAGCACCTTCGATATCAAATCGGCAAAGCTGCCCGTGCCCAACCAGATCGACCTGGACAGCTTCCTTTCCCTTCGCGTGGAAAGCATCATGGCGCTGCATCATTATATCGACGAGATATACGACATGTTCCTGCCCTACCGCCTCGATCCGGAGGCCTGGAAGGCCGAGGTTTCGTCGTGGCGTCAATTGGCCAAGGAACTGGGTACGACAGGCTAGACAGGTGTTTTGCAGGACGGAATCAGGAAGTGCACGGCTGGAGGATCATCCGATTCATCCTCCAATTTGATGGTCCGGTGCCGGGTGCCCCAACGGGGCAAAAGATCACAGGCCAAGGCAAACGCACAAGCGTGCCGGCTTGGGTATTGGGTGATCCATGAAACACACCCCGAAGGTGGTGTGTTTTTTGTAATTTCCACGGAATGCACGGATTACACGGATGAATAAACTTTGGTTAAATACATTCCGTATGTGGCCATGGTTTAATTCTTAGTGGTTGGGGTTGTTGTAAATATTGGGGGATGTGGAAAATAACCACCGACATGTTGTTTTGAATCGGGTCTTGTGGAGGGCCTTTCCTGAACGCCCCCGAAGTGGGGCAATCGCATGACAGCCCCGGGCAGCGCCCGGGGTTGGGGTGGCGGATGATGCGAGCCCTGAAGGGGCGGGAGCTTTTTTCGTGGTTTCAGTGTGTTCCGTGGAATCTGCATACGCCGGATTGCCTGGCGGGTGATATACATGGATGATTTGTCCACGGAATGCACGGATTACACGGATGAAAAAAACACCTTATTTTGAACGCGCTTCGTATGTGGTTGTGGTTTGATATTATGTGGTTGGGGTCGCTGCATATACATGAGGATATGGGAAATAACCTCCGATATGTTGGTTTGAATCGGGGATCGTGATTGGCCTTTCCTGAACGCCCCCGAAGTGGGGCAATCGCATGACAGCCCCGGGCAACGCCCGGG
>JAFIGB010000201.1 GCA_020831705.1 Candidatus Sumerlaeia bacterium
ATCAGGGGAACACCGGAACATACCGCATCCTCTTCCCCTTTTTCTGGTACGCCTACAATGCCGAGATGGCCTTCCCCCTCTTCCCGGCCCGACCCCAGACATTTGCCGCGTTCTGGCCACTGATCGGCGACTTCCGCGGCTACTACAACCGCGACAGAATCTTCTTCTTCCTTTGGCCGCTGATCGTGTATAGCAACCATGGCAGGGGCGAGGACTTCATCGAGACCAGCTCCTTCATCTGGCCGATCTTTGCACGCCACGGCGGTCACAATGTTTCCGGGTTCCGCATCTGGCCCCTCTTTTCCACCGTCCGCAAGAAGGACGAATTCACACGCTCCTATTTCATCTGGCCCCTGGGCCATTACCGCTCCGGGCGCATCTCCCGCCAGGACGCAAGGGAACAGAACGTCTTCATGTTCCTTCCGTTTTATGCAAGAATCCGGCGGCCTGATTTTAATTTCGACATGGTGTTTCCGTTCTTTGGATCTCTGGAGGTCGGCCAGCGGGAGGTGGACGGCTATTTCCTCGCCATCTATAACGTGGAGCGCAATTACCGGCGCAATACCCGCGAGAACAGAATTTTATGGTTTATCTGGCGTTGGAGAAAACCCCTCGACGGGATCGAGCCGGAGGAGTTCGACGACACCATTGCCACAGGAGGCGGCCTTTTTCCCATCTATACAAATGTCGAGGGAAGCAGGAGCCGCCGCCAAACCATCATCTGGCCCATCTATCACGACCGCTGGAACAAGTACGAGGAGTACGAGTTCTCCCGGCGATATGTGGTCCCCTTCTATTCCTCCCAGCAGTGGGACTACGATGATGGCCCGACCCGCAAGCGCCGCTTCTTCTTCCCCTTCTTCCGACAGACGCAAACCCTGGAGGGGATCAAGCGGGAAAACTCGCTGCACCTCTGGTTTCACACGGAAGTGGAGCCCGTTGACCGTCTATACGCCCCGATCTGGGAATTCTGGAATCGCCAGGAAAATTTGGAAACCGGCGAGAAATCAGTACACTGGTTCCAGACGGCACATCGCTTCGAGCGCCACAAGGACGGTACCGAGCGACGCCGCACCAACCTGCTCTTCTTCGACCGGGAAACCATGCGGGACCAGGACGGCGAACTGCACCGGGGAAGTACACGACTTTTCTGGGGATTGGCGGGCCATCACACGACACCGGAGGATGGCCGGCAGGTTGAATTTCTTTGGATGAGATTTTGACGTTGTCGTCGACTTTCTGGTGCTTCCGACATTTTAACCTCCCCGTGCCAAACGAAATGGGACCACGGGCAATCCCCTTTTTCAACGGTGTGGATTGCCGGGTTGAACCTTGCCCTACCCACCCCATGGCATCATCCTGACAAAGTCCCGGGGGGGATCAGTTCCAACAGCTTCCCCCCAACCATACAGAAAGCGAACCCATCCCACCGTGCACCTTACCGGCAAGCCGATCACCATCATGGCAGGAATGGCCCTGTTTCTTGCCATGTCGATGACTTCCGATGCCTGGACCCCGGCAACGGAGACGGTCCTGGGCAAGGTGACGGAAACGCGAATCAAGGATACCTCCATCGGCATTCGCTTCGAGGTCCCCATCGGGGCGACGGAAGCGCCGGTCATGGCAATTCCCGTCGGGAATGGAAAATTGAGTCTCGAATTCAGGAAGGCAAGCATCAGCTCCAACCGGGACGGGAGAATCATCTCCCTGGAGGAATTGTCGGGAGAACGCCGCGAAGCTTTCCTGACAATGGCACGACGACATTTTTCCCTCCATGAGTTTGGATTTCTCCGTCGCATTCGCGTGGCACGGCTTCAGGGACGCTCCACGCCCACCGTGCACTTTGAAAACGAACCCTGGCAGTGGAACTCTCTCGAAGTGGAGGTGCATTGGGAGGAAAACCCCACCGGCGCCAGGCAGGACCCCCATGTCTATTCGGGACCATGGCGTATGCTGATGGAGAACCTCCTCGTAGCACCGGATGCCATCGACGCCCTCCTCCAGGAACCTCCCGAAATCACCAGCGATGGCCCCACGGAATGGCAGCCAGGTCTCCACGGGGAACCGCTCGCCAGATTCCTCGTCGAGGAGGACGGTCTTCTGGCCATTGATGGCTCATGGCTCTCGGACACGGGTCATGCTCCCGAATCGCTCGATCCCGAGCGGGTCGCGCTGTTCACCGATGGAAGGGAGGTGCCCACAAGTTTGATTGGACCCGAGGGAAGAGGGTTCCACCAAGGCCGTCGGCTTGTCTTTATGGGTTATGAAAACGCCTCACCGGAATCACGCGGCCAGGCCTACTTTTTGGAGCTTCTTCCCGAGGGACAAACTGCTGCGCGCATGATGGCAGGCCCCGACTTTGAAGAGGATCTTCCTGAGATCATCCAGCACATGGCACGATCCACGGTGGATCTGGAGGATGAATTCAAGACGCGAATGGGAAGCTTCCTCAGCGTTCGGGAAATGTCCTGGGTCGGTGCGGCAATCCAGCCGGAAGAATCCCTGTCCATATCCATTGATTTACCGGCATTGATTCGCCGGGATGATTCCGCCCAGGCCAATCTGGTCTTCGATTTTTATCTGGCCCAGGAACGGAACAGCCAGATACCCGTTACCATTGGATTCGCCGGGGAGGAGATCACCGAGGCGGTTCTGACATCTGGAAACACATCCATCCCGGTCGCCATCGAGGTATCAAAACTCCGGGAGTCCGGAAACACCTTCACTGTATATCACAACGGCGACCCCGACACACCATCCAGCCGCTCCTCGATCCATGTCGACCGGGTGAACCTTGAATGGCCGGCCATGTTGGAGCCTAGGTCGGGGCGGCTTCTGTACACGGATGGAAATACGGAAGAATCCGAATCCATTCCCCACGTCCTGCGGACCATCGGGCTTAATCCCGCACGGACCATTGCCGTGGATATCACCGAACGTGATTCCCCAAAACTCCTGCAAACAAGGCGTGACAGGGCGAACATGCTCGCCGTCGCGGAGCTTGCCCCCCGGACGAACCTGGTCCTTCAGGATACGGTGACCATCAACACGGCACCAGGGGGACAACATGTGGACTGGATGGATCTTGCCAATCCCACCGAGCCCACGGACATCCTTGTCATTTATCACGAAAAATTCGAGGAAGCAGCTGGACTTCTGGAGGAGGACCTCCGGGGGGCGGGTTACTCCACCCGCCGAATCAACACCGACCATGTCTATAACGCCTTCTCCCATGGCAATCTTTCAAGCAATTCAATCAGGTCCTTCCTTTCCCATGCCGTCTATCAATGGGACCATCCCCCCCTCGGTGCCATCCTGATCGGCGACGGGAACTCGGACGGAAGGAATATTTCCAGGAATGACATCCCCAACCTCCTCCCGGTACCCCTCCTCAGTGTGACACGAAGGGGGGACGCGGGCGAGTCCTACTCCTCGGACACCTTCTATACATGGCTCAACGAAGGGGACGAACTTGCGGACCTTCTTCTTGGGCGCATTCCTGCATCGACACTTGAGGATGCCCTTGCCACCGTTCACAACATCCGTGTCTATCGGGAATCGGAGAACACACCGGCACCATGGGCCAATAACATCCTCACCGTGACAGACACCGGAAACTTCCAGGAAAACATGGAACGGATGGACGACACCAACGTAAGTCGCTCCTTCACGACGAATTTTATCTTCGCCGATGACCATCCCTGGGAGGACAATTACTACCTCCCCGCCCACCTGCTTGCCCGCGAGGAGGACTCGAAGGTCAGCCCGCTGATCACGACGGCCATTACCCAGGGATTCAATGAGGGAGCCGGGGTGACGACGTTCCTCGGCCATGGCGCCCCCAATCTTTGGAGCAACCAGCGGTTCTGGTTCGGTGGCGGAACACCAAACAGCGACATCCTCAATCTTGAAAATGCGGGACGTCTATCCTTCGTGACATCCTTCACCTGCAACAATGCGGTGGTTGATTACCCGCTGCCACCATGGAATGTCTCCATCGCCCAGGATTTTCTCCGTCACAAGGACAAGGGGGCGATCGCCTGCTTCATGCCTTCCGGGCCGGGGTACCTCCGCGATCACAATGTCATGGGCGCCTGCTTTTTCAGGGCGCTGACCATCCTGAATATACGCAATCAAGGCGTCCTTTCCGAATTGGCCCGCCTGGGGCACCAGTTCCACCGCGACCAGGATGATCAGGCGCGAATGTTCCTCTTCCTGGGCGATCCCACGCTTTCCATCCCTCCACCACTGGAAACAGCCGCCCCCCCGCCACGGAAAAAAAGGGAGAACATGTTCCTCCAAACCGGTGAGAATTCCCTGATTCGTTCGGCGGGCCTTCACCTTATCGATGGGGAGGAAAGCAGCAGATCCCGACGGTTATTCACCATTATTGAGAACTCACTTCAGGAGGAATGGGAAACGTCCTGGGAATTGCGGTTGATCGACGGGGAGGGAACCACACACAAAACCCTCGGTGGTACCTTGTCGATTCCTCCGCTATCCGGCGCCCCCTTGACCGTCGAATTCACCACCCCGGGACCGGGATGGTGGTATGTCGAGCTTGAGCTCCCCCATGAGTCCGCCAAATGGTACAGGGATACGCTGCCAAGTCGTCTATACAAGAACAGCTTTTATCTCGAATCCTCCGGGGGGGAAGGCCTGGGGGTCATCCCTGCATCGCTGGAGATTCATCCCCACACATCATCCACAAACCCCAGGCGTATATCCATGACGGTTTTGAATGCTGGGGATGCCACCTCGTCGGGCACGCTGGAGGTGATCCTGCGAACGGGTGGCGACGACCCCAGGTCACAAAGCACCAACTTTGGAAATATTTCCCCGGGAAGATCGCAACAGCTTTCCCAAACTTATCCCCTTGATGCCATTGTGGATGAGGAAATTCTCGTTACGGCGCGTATTCTGGGAAGAACTGGCGACCCTCCCCCGGTCTTCAACGAACGTCACTGGATCGTTCGCCCGGAACAATTGCCCGACCTTGCCATTGTTCCCGGATCCGTGACCGTCTCCCCCAGGCCACTGTCGGACGGCCTGACCGCATTCGTGACGGCAACGGTGACAAACCTTGGCTCACGCCGCTCCCCCACTGTTTCAATGGGTCTATACGCGGAGGACGATTCCGAATTCGAGACACCGCTTCGGGACATGACACGGCGGCGAAACCTGAGGACCCTCGATCCGCTCAATCCGGGCGAGAAACGCCAGATCCGCCTCCGCTGGGACCCCTACCAGAATGCCGGTCAGTACCACATCATCTTGGCCCTGGACCCCCACGGCTCCCTCATTGAAGCCAACAAGGAAAACAACCTCGCCCGGGTCCCCCTGCGCGTGAATACCAAATGGGATCTTTTGGCGGGCGATATACGCATGGCAAGGGGGGACGAGCCGCGCAAACTCCTTCTTCTCGCCCAGGTTGTGAACCGCGGCCAATCACCTGCAAGGCGCGTGTCGGTGAATTTCTTCTCCCAACAGGACCAGACCGATTCCAACCACCTCGGGGAAGTGCTCCTTGAGGAGGTGCCCGGGGAATCGGCGGAACTGGCTGTATTCGAGTGGGAACCCTCCCGGGAAATTCTGGAGAATCCCGACTTCAACCCGAGCTTTTCCATCGCCCTGAAGGGCAGCCAGCGCCGCGTCAGCTCCGCCGGGTCCGGCGACTAGACACGGGAACCGGTGGTCGGCAGGAAGGGATCGGCAAAAATCCTCCTGTTGGAAACGCCCTTCAGGAAAAGCTTCCTACGCAGCTTGTTGACCAGGTCCGGATCTCCACAGAGGTAGGCCCTGGTCTTGGCCTCCTCCTTGAGACCACCAAGGACAACATCGTCCAGGGAACCCACCCTAAACAAGGATGGATCCACTTCCTCCGACCGCAAAACGCAGGGGGTGTACCTGACATTGTCCCGACAAGCCAACTCGTGAAGCTCCTCCTGATGATAAAGACCATCGGGCTGAACGGCACCATGAAAGAGGTTGATGGCACCCCTGTGATCCTGGCGAATGGCCTCGCGGAGAATTCCGTAAAGCGGGGCAAGGCCGGTGCCCGTTCCCGCCAAAAGCAATGGAGCCTCCTTGTCCTCTCCTGTATAGAAGCAATCACCGAAGGGACCGCGCAGGGAGATCGGGGTACCGGGCGGCGCCTCGTCATGGAGCCAATTACTGAGGATACCACCGGGGATCCGGCGGACATGAAGTTCCATCCAGCCATCCTCCGGCGAACTCGCCAGGGAGTAGGAACGGGCAACGGTTTGATTGTGGACAATCGTTATATACTGCCCGGGAAACCAGGTGAATCCATCGGGAATGGACAGGCGAATGCGCCGGACAGCAGCGCCCACATCGACGCTTTCCAGAATCGTCGATTCATGGTTCAAGCCTGCTCCCGGCAACGCGATGCACATGTCCTCCAGCGGCTCGCAAACACAGGAAAGGAAGTAACCCTGCGCCTTGAGGGATTCCTTCAAACCGGCCTGGGCCCTGGGAGGGATCGCCCCCTCCTGGGCCTTGACGAGACAACTTTGACAGATGCCCGAGCGACAGGAGTACAGGATGGCAATACCTGACCGTTCAAGGGCATCGAGAACCGATTCTCCGGGATTGATGGAGATGCACTGGTCGTTGATCGTGATCTTTACAGTCATTTTCAGCGGTTCAGG
>JAFIGB010000209.1 GCA_020831705.1 Candidatus Sumerlaeia bacterium
TTTGCAGCACCGCAGCCGCCGCCGTCGGCCTAGCCAACCACGAGGCCATTGCAGCCGCCAAGGCCGGGGTCGAGGGGCTTGTCCGTTCAGCAGCCGCATCGTACTGCACCCAGGGAATTAGAATCAATGCGGTGGCTCCCGGGCTTGTGGACACACCCCTTGCTGAGCGGATCACCAAGGTGGAGGCAAACCTTAAGGTTTCCACGGCCATGCACCCCATGGGGCGAATTGGAACTCCCGCGGATATCGCATCGGCGATGGAGTGGTTCCTTGACCCCAACAACAGTTGGGTCACCGGCCAGGTTCTCCGGGTCGACGGAGGACTTGGGGGAATCAAGCTCAAGGGTTGAGCGGGCACCCGATCAGGGCGTTTCAATGTCCTTGAAGTAGCGATATACACCGACGGTAAGTTCCTCGCAGGCCGCCTCGTCGCAGGCGATGATGGCCCGCTTGTGAAGTTGCAGGGCGCTCGCCGTCCAAAGGTGGTTCACGCTGCCCTGAACGATGGCGGCAAGGGCGCGGGCCTTCTTGTGACCATTGACGATGACGACCACCTCGCGGGCGTCCATCACCGTACCCACACCGACGGTCAATGCCCGCTGGGGGACCCGTTCCATGTCGTGATCGAAGAACCGGGCGTTGGCGATGCGCGTGTCCGTGGTGAGGGTCTTGATCCGGGTCCGGGATGTCAGCGAGGATCCCGGCTCGTTGAAGGCGATGTGTCCATCAATACCAACACCGCCCAGGAAGAGGTCTATACCGCCGACCTCGCGAATTTTTGTCTCGTAACGATCGCATTCAGCCTCAAGGTCTGCAGCGTTCCCATCAAGGATATTCACCTGTTCCTTTGGGATGTCTATATGGTCGAAAAGCTCGCGGTGCATGAAGGTCCAGTAGCTTTCGGGGTGGGTTCGTGCCAGGCCGACGTACTCGTCCATGTTGAATGTCACGACATTTTTGAAGGAAAGCCCCTCCTCACGATGAAGACGGACCAGTTCCTTGTAGGTACCAACGGGGGATGAACCGGTTGGCAATCCAAGTACAAAATGGCGGGAACCGTTCCCATGACTTCTGATGCGGCTGGCGATGTGGTTCGCCACCCATTCACTGGTGGATTGATAATCGGGATGGATGATAACGCGCATGGTTGGATGCCCTCCGTGGAAATCGATGCTTGCGACAAGCCGTCTCCATTGCCGACATTCTCCGCCGGGGGACAAGTGTATTCCCCCCCCATCAATCGGATCGGGAGCGCCATCAGACCATCATGTCCCTTCATTTCTTTGTACAGCTCGACTGCATCCCCCGCGAGGTACTCGGCGATCCCGACCTGATCGAATTGTTGGGCAGGCGCGATCAGGCAATCCGTGTCGCCGAGGAATACCGTACCGGCCATGGGGTGGAGGACATCGAAAGGATGGGTTACCGCATGGAGGTCCGTGCAGCCTCCGAGGAGAAGCCCCGGGAAACACGGGAAGTGACCGTGGCGCAGATGCTCCGGGAAACGGCACCCCTCGACGAGTTAAGTGGTCATTGCGCGAACTGCCCCGTCAGCATCAATGGCGAGGCATTCGGCTGTATTCAATCCATTGGATTGCCCATCGACAAGGCGGGGGAGGAGTGGCTTCTTGGCATGATCAATGAGAACTCCCCGGAAGCGGTAAGAATGTCCGCCCGGGCCTTTGTGCCCAATCCGGATCACCTCGGGCGCCTGCAGACGATGCGCAAAAGCCGATTCTTTGAGTCCACCACCGGAGTTTCCCGCACTGTTGGCGAGGTCACCATTCAGTCGGATGACATCCTGGCGGAGTTCTTTTTCCGGGAGCACTGGGAGCCGGTGGAGCTACTTGCGCCCCTTCTCCTCTTTGATCTTGTTGCCTCCGAGGATGGGCGCCGTGGGGATGACCTTCACAGCTTTCTCTCCGCCATTTCCCAAGGTGAGGGCCGCGAGAAACTTCCCGGCATCGTCTTTAGCCCCAATCTGGAAAAGCACCCCCTCGAAAGCGACACCTCCCGGGATCTGCTGGTGATGTTCCTCGCCCAATACCTTTCCCTCGCCTCGGGGGTGCCGTTTCGGGTTTGGAACTAAGTCGTCACGGGCCAAAATCCAGACAAATTCCAGAAGCGTTCAAGAGACACCCCAAGGGTGTGGAATACCTGATGGTGGGACCAACCCGGGAGGTTCCAAACCATGAAACATCGCCAATATTCACTGCCAGCCCATCCAGATATTGAAAGTCACATCCGCATTATTGAGGAGCAAAAGCTCGCACCGCTCCTGGCCCCCGGGCGGGTTGCCCGATTGCTGGACCTTGATCGTCGGCGGGTTTATGAGCTTGTCGCGGTGGGGGAGCTTCCGGCGATCCGCACCGGAGTCCGTGGTATCAGAATTTATCGTGACGGCTTGATTGCCTGGTTGCGCAAGGGAGGGAGCGGGCCGGGATATGAGGCATGATCAACGCCCATTGGTGAGGGGGAGAAGTTCCCCCAGTCGGTTGCTTTCCCCGCAAAGGAGCAGCGTGGATGTCAGCATGCGCCGTGTGAAGGGGAAGCCGGTTCCATCAAGACGGAGGAGCACATCGGCCACCGATGGGATCAATCCCTCCTGACGTGCCATGAGCAGAAGGCCCACCGTCCCGGTTGCCCTGCATTTCATCTGCTGGGCCACACGACGGACATGACGGCCCTCCACAATGGCAATGGAGGGTTCATGCTCCAGTGCCGCCCGTAAAAGCCCCATGTTGGCGCGGCTCACACGGTCCGGTGAAGGAGGCTCCTCCCTGTTCAAGTCCCTGATTTTCAGCCATGGAAGGGAAGCCAAATCGGGCGCCTTCAACCCTTCGGCCTGATGGGCGGTGACTTCACCTGCCGCCTCGGTGCTCGTGATGACTTGCGGGTAAAATGCCTTCAAAAGTGCCAATTGATCGCACACATGGAGGTAAACCAGTGGGGTGGCACCAACAAAGGCCACACGGTTGTTATTTAATTCCCGAAGGTTGTCGGACCCGAATTCGTCGATTGGTTGAGACATTTTCCCATATTTCACGCTGGATTTTTTGCGGTTTCCTGAGAACCGAGTCGATGAGCGTTCAAGATGCTTGCCAACCCTCGGTCCAAATGGATTTAATCTTCCCTGCCACGGGGAGCGGAGGAAGCCGGTCTCTCCCGCGGGCACCAAACCAATGTGGAGTGATTAATGCAAAAACTCTTTGTTTCCCTTTCCCTATTTTTCGCAGTGATGGTCCTGGCGGCGGGTTGCAGCCAGAAATCCCCCCGCATGTACAACCTGGAGGAACCGAACGTGAAGCTTGGCGTGGAAGTGTTGTTGTCGAACGACAAGTACCTCGATGTCCTTCGGGGAAAACGGGTGGGCCTGATCACCAACCCCACCGGTGTGGACAGCAGGCTCAATTCCACGGTGGACCTCCTCAATGATCACCCGGAAATTGAAATCCGCAAGCTCTTCGCCCCCGAACATGGGGTACGGGGTGACATTTACGCCGGCGTCAGGGTCGATGAGCAAATCGACAAGCGCACCGGCCTCCCCGTTCACAGCATTTACGGCAACACCCGGCGCCCACCCCAGGAATACCTCGACGATCTGGACATCATGGTGTACGACATTCAGGATGTCGGATCGCGTTCCTACACCTTCATTTATTCCATGGCCTACTCCATGGAGGAATGCGCGAAGCGGGGGATCCCCTTCATGGTGCTGGATCGGCCAAATCCGTGTGGTCCCGTTGTCAGTGGAAATATCCTCGATCCGGAATTCTACTCCGGGTTTGTCGGTCTTTACCCCATTCCGTACCAGTACGGCATGACCCCGGGCGAGATTGCCATGATGTTCAACAAGGAGTTTAACTCCGACGAGGTCGAGCTATACGTTGTCCCCATGGAGGGGTACCGGCGTGACATGATGTATTGGGACACGAACCTCCCGTGGGTCATGACGTCGCCCCATATTCCCTCCGAACGCCATGCGGTGTATTACAACCTCACAGGAATCATCGGTGAGCTTCGTCACATCTCCATCGGTGTTGGATATACAACCCCCTTCGAAACAATCGCGGCCCCCTGGATGGACGGCCATGCGATGACCGAGGCGCTACGCGAAAAAGAGCTCCCAGGTCTTCTCGTTCGCCCCATATCCTACCGGCCCTTTGGCATTCGCTTCGAAGGGGAGGTGGTTCACGGCGTGCACTTCACCATCAGCAATTACCACAAGGTCCAACCGGTCGAGGCGCAGATTCACATTATGGAAGTGATCCAGCGTCTGTATCCCGAGCACGAGGTTTTCTCCGATGAAAATGCGGGACCATGGCTTTTTGACCAGGTTCTTGGAACACGCCGCATCCGCGACCGTATCCTTGCAGGATGGACGGCAGACGACATCATTGCCGAGTACATGCCCGATGTGGAGGCCTTCATGCCGACCCGGGAAAAATACCTTATCTACCGCTGATTCCCAGCCATTCAAGGAGCCAATCATGTTGAAGAAAATTGCCGCCCCCATCACCCTCGCCCTTGGCCTCGCGGTCTTCGCCGGCTGCGGAATCTCAGGAAAGGCAACCGTCATGCCGCCACCCCTGGATGGAGAATCACGGACCATCGTGGAGCACCTTGGCCTTGATGCGGATCAGATTGCCAAGCTCGAGCAGAAGCAACTTTTTGAAATGAGCGAGGAGGAGGTCGGTGTCTATATCCGCTACGCCCACGCGAAATATCCCGACCTTCGCGAGCGCATCGTGCACCTTGGCCGCAAGAACATCGGCCAGCCGTACAAGTTGTATCTCCTCGGTGAATTCCCCTTCGAGACCCATGACCCTCTTCCCCTTTATTCACTGACCCACAGCGATTGTGTCGTGTTCAGCGAGCATACCTACGCCATGGCCCTCACAAGGGACTGGCCCAGTTTCTTCACCATGCTCCAGCGCATTCGCTACATTGACGGGCAGATCGGTGTGGTCACAAGAAATCATTACACCGAGGCCGACTGGAACCGGAACAACAACTGGCTTGTCGAGGACATCACGGCGGAGATTGGCGGCGACAATGCCCTGGCCTTCACCCAGACCGTCCGCCGGGAGCGTTTCTTCAGGAATCGTTACAACCTGGAAGTGAGCATCCCCGATGAGACGGTCAACGACGTGTATATCCCGACGGAGCATGTCCCCGCGATTCTCGACCAGCTTCAACCGGGGGACTTTGTCAATGTCATGCGCGGCCCCGACAACAAGGGGGTTTATGCAGGCCATGTCGGCCTGATCACCCATGGTGAGGATGGCACGGTGAATTTCCTTCACTCCACCACGCCGACGGTAATCGAGGAACCACTGATGACGTACGTCGCGAAACACCATGCCCGCGACGCCCGCCGTGATCCGGGAAGTGCCGTGCTTCAGGGCTTCAAGTTCCTCCGCCTCCGGGAAAATCCCGTTGAAAACCTTCGCGCCATCGATGGCGACGAGGCTCCCCGCATCAGTCCTCCCAAGGAAAGCAGGCTAACCGCTCAACCATGACAATTCGCCGTTCAACACCATATATCAAGATACTCCTCGCATGTCTGGCACTTATTCTTCCCTCGGCAGTTTCCGCCCAGGAGGATGCCGAATATCGTGCCATCTATGTTCCCGCCTTCAGCCTCAATACCCAGGCCCGTTGTGATGCCATCATTGAGAACATCCTGAACAGCAACATCAATGCGGTGTATATCCAGGTCCGCAGCCGTGGCGATGCGTACTACTTCCCAAATCGCACCGATGATACCTACCCCAATCCGGAGCCAAGGGCGGAACTTTATGCCCTTTCCCCGGCGGACTTCGATCCCCTCCAGTACTTCATCGATGCCATGCACAACGCAACCCCCCGCAGGGAGGTTCATGCGTGGTTGACGACCTACAACATCTGGAATCGCGTGGCGCCGCCCTCCGATCCAAATCATATTTTCAACACCAACCCGGAATGGATAACCTACCGCCGCAATGGCACCCAG
>JAFIGB010000213.1 GCA_020831705.1 Candidatus Sumerlaeia bacterium
ATGACGAGCTTCAGCTGCGGGGTATGGAGTAATGACTACCGCATCAAGCCCTACCTGGCGGCACCGGGGTTTATACTCACGGCCCGGTGGTCCGATGGCGCAACCGACCTCCATTGCCAGACACGGCTGGTCGGCGGAACCAGCATGGCCTCCCCCGTGACCGCCGGTGCCGCCGCACTCGCCCGCCAGTATTACACCGAGGGCTGGTATCCCACGGGAAGCCGCCGCGCGGGGGACTCCATCACCTCCCCCAGTGCCGCACTCCTGCGGGCAACGCTCATCGCCGGGGCGGAGGACGTGGCCGCCGAGCCTCCCGCACCCTCAAGGGGCCAGGGCTGGGGCCGCATAAACCTGGAAAACTCCCTTTATTTTTCCGGCGACGACCAGCGTCTATACATCCGCGACGAATGGAACGCCTTCAATGGACCCCTTGATGAGCCCGGGGAGGTGACGCTCCACAGCAACGGCGATCCAATGGCCGGTGACATCCGCATTATCCTCACATGGACGGATCACCCCGCAACGCCCGGCGCCGACACCACCCTTGTCAACGACCTTGACCTGGAGGTCATTGCCCCCGACGGCACCACATACCGCGGCAACAACTTCGATCCGGCCACGGGAGAAAGCCTTCCCGACGGCGAGGCGGACCGCCGCAACACCGTCGAGTTGGTGCGCCTCCAGCCGGAACCCGGCGTCTATACAATTCGCATCCACCCGGCGAACATCCTCCACGAGGGACAGGGCTTCGCCCTTGTGGCCACGGGGGATATCCACGACCCGGACATGCACAGGGAATCGGACACATGGCTGATCCAGTGACCACCGGCGACAACGCTCCCGACCGCGAATTGCTCCGTGATGCGGCGGCACCACATCATGATGCCGCGATGTCCGCACGGGAACGCCTTCGGCGCACCGATGTCCTCCACGAGGGAATCGCCGCCTTTGTGTCGGGGGAATACGACCTCGCACGGCGAAAATTCCAGGCCCTCCTGGCCAGGGAGGCGGACAATGCGGGGCTTCTCGCTGCCGTGGGTCATTGTCACCTCCACGGCGGCGACCCCGCCAAGGCGCTGGAATTCTATACAAGGGCAACAGATCTCTCACCCGGCGATGGGGAGGTCGCCTGGGGACAGGGGCAGGCGCAAATCGCCCTGGGAAAAAGCCAGGCAGCCCTCCCCCATCTGGAGGCATGCTTCCGAAACCCGCCCGGCATCATCCCGGAGAAGTTCTATCTGGGAACGCTCTTTTCCTCGACCCGTCAGTTGCTCGTGGAGGCGGCACTGACCATCGCCGACATCTACCACGGCCAGGGAAACCGCGACGCCCATCGCTACTGGCTCCAGGCCGCCCTGGGCGAGGATCCCGAGTCGGTGGTCGCCCATCGCCGCCTTGCCGATCTATACATCCGCTCGCGCAACCACCGCGAGGCGGTCAGCCACCTTGAATTCGTCCTCGACCATGCCGCCACGGCGCAGGAAAAGCTTTCGGCCCACAACAGCCTGGCCATTGCCCTCTACGACATCGGACAGCGGGAGCAGGCCATCGACCATCTGACAATGGTCCTTGCCCGCGACCCGGGAAACTCCACCGCCATTCACAACCTCAACTTCATCTACGAACGGGAGGGCGCCTACGAGGGAACACCTCCGGAGGGTGGCGGGGAGTTGCGCTTTACCGACGTGGAGTACGGCGGCTCGCCCATCTTCGGCCTTCAGGATCAAACCGATGACCATGATGGGGATGAACCGATCGTCATTGGCCGCAGCAGCGCCATGATGCGCGTGATGCGCCACGCCCGCGTTGCCGCCGCCAACGATTCCCCAGTCCTGATCTGGGGGGAAAGCGGCACGGGGAAGGAACTCCTGGCGCGGTTGATTCGCCGCAACTCGCCACGGCACGACGATCCCTTCGAAGTCGTCCAATGCGAATCCCTTTCCGACCTCGAACTGGAAAGCGAGCTGTTCGGCCACGAGAAGGGGGCATTCACCGGGGCACGAACCCGCAAGCTGGGCGGACTGGAGCTTGCCCGGGGCGGGACGGTCCTGATCGAGGAAATCACCGCGCTTTCACCGCTCCTCCAGGGGAAACTCCTCCGTGCCCTCAATGATGGGCGCTTCTTCCCCATGGGGAGTCAGCATCACGTGACTGTTCAGGCGCGGGTAATTGCCGCGACGGTCCATGACCCCACCGAGTTGGTGAAATCTGGGCGGATTCGCGATGACCTCTATTTCAAGCTCAATGTGATTCCCATCCACATCCCCCCCCTCAGGGAGCGCCGCGAGGACATTCCCCTGCTTGCGGAGTATTTCCTCGGCCGGTTTGCAAGGAGCCACAAGGGGCGACTCGTCCGACTGCCGGAGGAGGACATGGCACTGCTGATGAGCCATGACTGGCCGGGTAACGTCCGGGAATTGGAGAACCTAGTCGAGCGGGCCATCGTCATGGGAAGCCAATCAAGTCTTTACGCCGAGGAACTGGCGAAGTTGCGGCGGGCCCGGGGGGATGAGGACCAGAACGCCAGCCGGGACTCCCTGATCGGCTCGGAAATAACCCTGGAGGAGCTGGAACGCCGCCACACCCTGGCCGTGCTGAAACGCTGCGGGAACAACCAGGCGCAGGCCGCCAGGATCCTGGGCATCAACGCATCAACCCTTTGGAGAAAGCTGAAAAACTGGAAATCGGGGTAAACGGTTTAGACCGCCCTGCATGGTGCTGGCCCGGGTTTGCGGCCGGGGAAGGAGTACAAATGGCACCATTACTTGCTCGTTGTGGACGACGACCGCGACTCGCGCTTGCGTTGGCTGCCTGAGTTGGTCTACTTCTGATCTGGAAATTGGGCGCGTATGTCCAATTTGTGTCATTTTCACCGGTTCGTCGGCCATTTTCTCCAACGACCAAGAGGGTTTTAGACGTCACAGCATGAGTCGACTCCACTGTTTTGGACTGAATCACCAATCGGCACCCCTCTCTTTGCTGGAGAAGTTGAGCCTTGCTGAAGAGGATATGGGCGATGTCCTCCGGGGCCTCAGCTCCACGGAATCGATTGAGGAAATTGCCGGGCTTTCAACCTGCAACCGCACCGAATTTTACTACGTGAGTCGCCATCAGGAATCGGCCCGCGATCTCCTGCTTTCCCGGCTCGGGCAGTTCGGAGGTGGGCTTCAGACCGACGACCTCCGTTACTACGGATATTTCCACACCGATTACCACGCCACCAGCCACCTGTTCCGGGTTGCCGCGGGTGTGGACTCCCTCATGGTGGGTGAATCGCAAATCCTTGGGCAATTGCGTCGCGCCTGGGAAAATGCCCAGTCCCTCGGAACGTCCCGCAGCACCCTTAACGCCCTTCTTGGCCGCGCCATTGGCTTTGGCCGCCGGGTCCGGTCGGAGACCAACATCGCCCGGGGCAATATCTCGGTGGCGGCGGTGGCGGAAAAGCTCGCCACCTCCACCTTCCCGGATCTCGCCCAGCGGTCGGTTCTCATGCTTGGTGCCGGGGAAACCGCCGAGCTGGCAAGCCAGCACCTCCACAAGGCGGGTGTCGGCCGCCTGATGATCCTCAATCGCACCCTTGACCATTCCCAGCGCCTCGCCGATCGCTTTGGCGGAACCGCCATCGCCATGGACATGCTTCAGTCGGCCATCGAGGAAGCCGATATTGTGGTCGCCGCAACCGGTGCGCCCCACTACATTCTTTCCCAATCGGGTCTGGAGGGCATCCAAAAGTCCCGCAACGGGCGCTTGTTGCTCCTCATTGATCTTTCCCTTCCCAGAAACATTGAACCCACCTGCGCGAACCTGGATGGCGTCGTTCTCTATTCGATGGAGGATCTCGAAACCATCTCCCTTGAAAACCGTCGCCAGCGGTCCCGCGAGATCGACCTGGTCGAGGAGTTGATCGACACCGAAACGCAGGAGTTCCTCCGCGCCGCCGCAGCCGCGGAGTCCAATGAGATCATTGCCGGCCTGCGCCGCAAGACCGAGGAAATCCGCCTCGCCCACCTGGAGCGCTTCTCAAGGGGCCTGACCGAGGAGGAACGCGATTGTCTATCACGCTACTCCGACAGCTTGGTCCGCGCCGTCCTTCATGACCTGACCAGTGAGCTGCGTGCCAGCGACCTGGAAACGGAGAAGGGTCGCCAGCGTCTCGAAGCCGCCCGCGAGCTTTTCCATATCGAACCCCACCACTTCGACCCACGGAAGTGACCCTTCGCGTTGGTACCCGGGGAAGCCGCCTTGCCCTCGTCCAGGCACGGGGGATCGTGGATTCCCTGCGCGGGGCACACCCCGGCCTTGAGGTGGAACTTGTCGTTGTCCAGACAACCGGTGACCGCATTCTTGATGCCCCCCTGGCAAAGATTGGCGGCAAGGGGGTATTCACAAAGGAAATCGAGTCGGCCCTCCTCGACAGGCGTATAGACATTGCTGTTCACAGCCTGAAGGATGTCCCGACACTTCAGCCACCGGGCCTTGACCTGGCCGCCGTTACCATCCGTGAAAGTCCCTTTGATGTCCTGCTTGCGGCACGGCCCATGCCCTGGGGTGGGTTTCCCGGGGGAACCCGCATCGGCACGTCCAGCCTGCGCCGCGGTGCGATGGTCAGGGCTGCGGCTCCAAACGCCACGGTCCTTGATCTTCGCGGCAATGTCCCCACCCGTATAGACAAAATGATGCGGGGGGAATACGATGCCATCATCCTTGCCGAGGCCGGGGTCGCCCGTCTTGGCCTCGATGCCCCTTATAGACAAGTGCTTTCCCCGCCCGACCTCCTTCCAGCTCCCGGCCAGGGGGCGCTGGGACTGCAGATCCGCGACGACGACACCCGGACCCGGGAATTGCTCCAGGTGCTCCACGACGAGGAATCCGCAGCCTGCTGCACCGCGGAACGCGCCCTCCTCCATGCCCTGGGTGGCGGGTGCCAGATGCCCCTGGGTGCCCATGGGACCATCGACCGGGAAACGGGAAAATTGAAGTTGCTCGGCCGCATCCTTTCCCCCGATGGAGGCCGGGTCCTTGACGGAAAAATCACCGGTGATGCCAGCGACCCCGGGGCAGTCGGCAGCAAGCTGGCATCCCTCTTTCTGGAACGTGGCGCCCGGGAAATCCTGGCCCAACTGCATCTTCCCTCGGATGGTTTCGAGCAGGCCGTGGCGCGATCCGCCGCCCTCGACACCCTCCCCCTTGGCGGACGGCGGGTGATCATCACACGCGACGAGGACAGCGACGGCCCCCTCAGTTGCGCCCTCCGCGACCTGGGTGCCCATCCGGTTTGTCTGCCCTGCGTGGAACACCGTCCTCCCGCCGATGCCGCGCCCTTCCAGTCCGCCATGAAACGTCTTGATATCTATACGTGGGTTGTCCTGACCAGCAGGCGGGCGGTACGGGCATTTGTGGAGGCAACACGGGAATCCGCGGCATCCACACCCAGGGTCGCCTGCGTGGGACGTTCAACCCGCGACGCCGCCACTGCTGCGGGTTTGAAGGTGGACCTTGTCCCCGGGCGTGAGGATGCGGAGGGTTTGCTTGGGGAGTTGCTCCCCCGCCTGACACCATCGGATAGAATTCTATACCCAAGAAGCAGCCGCGCCGGATCAACCCTTGCCGACGGCCTTCGTGATGCCGGGATAACGCTGGATGACCCGGTCGCCTACGAGACACACCCGGCGGCACCAGCGGACCTTTTGCGGGCGTTTCTTCACCAGGGTCCACCCCATGCCATCACCTTCGCCAGTCCGAGCGCCGTCGCAGGCTTCGTCGAGGCCGCCCGTGCCATTGACTGGAACGTAGAAACCGCGCCCTGCTTCGCCATTGGAAACACCACCGCCCGCGCCATGAAGGAACATGGGATACCGGTGGCCCGCATTGCCCGGGAGCACACATTTCCCTCCCTGGCCGAAGCCGTGAAGGACGAACTTTCCCGCTGATCAAACGACGCGTGTGTTGTCCGCCTCGGCATCGATCTGGATGACTTCCATGAGCGCCTCGCGGAGGGACTTGAGTTTCCCCGTCTCGGCGATCTTGTTTGTCTCCAGGTCCGTGACGTAGAACACGTCCACAACCTGGTAGCTTTCCGTGGAGACAAATGCCAGGTCTATATTGCAGCTGAACCTGTCAAAGATGGTGGAGATTTCCCCAAGAAGACCGGGGCGATCGGGGGCGCGCACCTCGATAACCGTATGGGACGGTGACATGTTGTTGTGTATATCCACGCGGGGGGGGCGCCTGTCCAGGCGCTCGCGGGTAATGACGACATTGCCCAGGTTGCGCTCGGCAATCTTCCAGTCCGGCTCGGGGCCGCCCGTGATGAACTTGTTCACCTTCGCGCAGATGCTCCCGACCTGACGCTCGATATCCTCGGTAAGGGTGGAGGGCGCATCCACCTGGAAGATGTCGATGGCGGTTCCCGACGACGCCGTGTATATCTGGGCGCTGAGAATATTGTACTTCCGGGAGGTGAGACCGAGACAAAGGTTGGAGAAGAGGCCGGGGGCATCCTGGGCCACGAAGGTGATCTCCACGTAGCTCGATCCCTCGTGGTTGTCGACCCTCCAGTGCAGCCGGTTGCCGCTGTCCAACCTGCTTGTGAGGAGGAAGTGCTTAACAATGTCCTGGGCGGGTGCGGAGCGCACATAACGGTCCGGCATGTCGATAAGAAAGCCATCCAGGTCGCCGCGTGTATATCCGGCACCTTCCGGAAGTTTGTGCAGTTCCTGCCAGATCTGCTCGGCAAGATGGGCCGTCGGCGGGCGCACGGGGGGCGTGCTCTTGATGCCACGAAGGTGCTCCATGGCACGGGTGAAGAGGATCGCCATGAGCCGCCCCCGCCACTCGTTCCACGATTCCTCCGACACGGCGCGAAGATCACAGGCGCTGTGAACGTAAAGCATCTTCAGGTCCTCGGGATCGCGAACGGCCTCGGCCAGCTCCAGCGCAATGGAGGGGTCCTCAATGTCCCGACGCAGGGCCATGTGGGTGATCTTCTGGTGGTTTGCAACGAGGGAACGGACCACCTCCTGCTCGATGAGGCGCATTCCCAGGCGCTCGCAGATTCGCTTGACCGCGTGTGCTCCGCGAATGACATGGGCGCGCCCCTCCCCCTTCCCCACATCATGGAATAACAGGGCAAGGTTGAGCAGGTCTATACGCAGGACCTCCCGGGCAACCACCGCGACATGCTCCATTCCCTCGGGGGGATTTTCGCTGATCAATTGCTCGCTGACGCCGACAGACCGCACAAGATGCTCGTCCACCGTATATTGATGATAATGGTCGATGCGGGGAAGATTGTGCACCGACTTGAATTCCGGAAAACAGGCCGCGAGGTAACCGCTGCGATTCATATAGCGCAAAACCTTGGCAACCGTTCCCGACGTGGCCCGCAGGATCCCGAGGAAGAGTTCGCAAAGGCGCTTGGAGCGGCGGAAGTCCTCCTTGATATACGGGATCGTCTCCTCGATGTAGCGTATGGTTTCATCGGCGGGCTCGAGGCCCTCGCGGGCGGCGGTGCGGAAGAATCGCAGGGGCCAATAAGGATCCTCGCGGAGGGCGAGGAATTGGCGATGCTCGATCCAGATGCGCCTTCCCTGGCGGAGGAATTCACCGATCTGGCTTGGTTCCTCGCCCTGGTGCTGGCTTTCTGCACTTCCGGGGGTGCGGGCCAGCGCCACCTTGAGGAGCCGGTTGCTGACGCGCTCGACAATCTCCGCATGGACAAAGAACACGCGCATGAGCTGCTCCTCGGGAAGGGAGGATTCGCTTTGCTCCATCCCCATCATGCGGGCCACGGCCACCTGGCGCTCAAGAGTCAGCTGGTCAATTCGACGCCCCTGCTGAATGTGCAGGGCATTGCGCAGGTCAATGAGGAAGGACCACGCTTTGTATATACGCTCTTTTTCCGATTCGGAAACAAGGCCATTCCGTTCAAGAACCTCGAGGTTCGATTCCCCGAACAGGGCGAAGGCAATCCAAAGCAACTGGTGTATATCACGGAGGCACCCGCAGGAGTTCTTGACGTCCGGCTCCAGAAGAAAAACCGTGTCGCCATATCGCTTGTAGCGGGATTCCTGCTCCTTGTGCAGGGACTCAAACAGCCACAGCGTGTGGTGCTTGTGGAGTTTCCCGTGAACACGTTCCTGAAGCTCCTCGGTCAGCGGTTCACTTCCCCAAAGATGGCGAACCTCCAGCAGCGACGTGGCCCGGGTGATGTCATTCCCGAGGGAATCCAGACAATCCTTCAGCGAGAAAACCCCATAACCCAGGTCGAGGCGCATGTCCCAAAGGGGATAAAGGAGGCACTTGATGAATTCCTCCTCCTCGGGCTTTGCGCGATCAGCGGTCAGGAAACAGAAATCCACGTCGGAGTGGAGCCCAAGCTCGCATCGTGCAAACCCACCCACAGCGACCAGCGCCAACCCCTCCCCCAGGTGGCCGCAGGACTGGCGCGCGGCCATCTCCGTCACGTGGCCGATGAGGATCTGCTCCACCTCCTGGCTATACACGCGGGCGGTGGTGATGCCCTCCTTGACGAGGTGGTTTTCCTTGAGGTTTTTATGGGCCTTCTCGAGGAGGTTCCTCAGGCCAGCTGTATATTCGGGACCGGGTTGCTGTTGGGCCTGGTCTGGGGCGGTCATGGGAATTGCTCCGGGGTGGGTGTGCTCATTCAGTTGGTCTCCGCATCGCGGCGCAATTCCGCCAGGAGCGACAGGGCCTCCATCGGAGTGAGCAGGTTGGGGTCGATGGAGAGAAGTTTTTCAATGGCGGGGTTTGCCGGGGGAATGTCGAAAAGCGTCAGTTGCTCGGCTTCCCAGGGCTCGGCCACGGGAAGTAGACGGGCGCTTTTGCGCCGTCCGTGTACCTCCCCGGCGGTGGCCAACTCGTCGGTATCCTCCTGGGAGACGCGGGGGGCGACGGGCTCGCCCTCCTCCAGCTTGTCGAGGATTTCCCGGGCACGATTGACCGCCATGTCGGGAACCCCGGCCAGTTCGGCGGCATGAATGCCGTAACTGCGGTCGGTGGCCCCGGCTATAATTCTATAAAGGAAGACAATGCGATTCTTTTCCTCCTGGACGGCCACGCTGAAGTTCTTCAACCGGGGAAGCGGCCCCTCAAGGTCGGTGAGTTCGTGGTAGTGCGTCGCAAAAAGGGTCAACGGACGGCGCCCCTTGCTGTTGTGGAGGTACTCGCAAACGGCCCAGGCGATGGAGAGACCATCGTAGGTGGATGTACCCCGCCCAATTTCGTCCAGAATCACAAGGGATTCGGTGGTGCCGTGGCGCAGGATGTTTGCAAGCTCGGTCATTTCCACAAGGAAGGTGGACTGGCCGCGGGCCAGGTGGTCCATGGCGCCGACCCGGGTGAAGATCCGGTCGCGGAGGGGTATCTTCGCCCGTTGTGCAGGTACGAATCCCCCCATGTGCGCCATGAGGGTGATGAGCGCCACCTGGCGTATATACGTGGACTTGCCCGCCATGTTCGGCCCGGT
>JAFIGB010000216.1 GCA_020831705.1 Candidatus Sumerlaeia bacterium
GACGACGAATTGGTGCCACGCACCGATGACTACAATGCCTCCGTCAGTTCGACCGACCTGCTTGAGACGCCTCGCGAGGAGGCAACGCCGATCGGTGATGCTGCCTACCTGTGGCGCCTCAATGGGGGCGGCGAGCTCATCGGTTCCCTGGTGAAGGAAACGGTCGCCAATGTCTTTATAGACATCGGCCCCACCATCGTGACAATTCCGACAAATTCCATTCTGGAACGGCGTTCCCTGGAGGAAGCACCGGAGGAAACACGCACCACGGCAGGCCGTGGCGTTGGTGTCTTCGACGAGGAAACAGGAAGTCTTGTCTTTCGCTCCCGGGACTCGGGACAGGAAATGGTCTCCCAACAGGAAATGCTCGACCGAGTCAAAAAGGGCGTCGTTCTGGTGACCAATCCCGCAGGGCTCGGCACCGGCTGGATGTTGGACCACTCGGGACGCATCATGACAAATCATCATGTGACGGGACGGGAGCCCTACCAGACGGTCACCGTGTATGTGAAACGCGGCAACCAGTGGGAACGGGAACGTTTCGAGCAAAGCAAGGTGGTTGCCTTCAGTTCGCTCCACGATATTGCCATTATCCAGCTGGACATGGAGGAGGTACGCCGGCGCGGGATTGATCTCTATCCACTGGCTGTTGCAGACCCCACCAGTCTGGAGGCCGGGGACCGTGTCTTTGCCGTGGGAAACCCGGGCATGGGGGCGATGGTGCTGGATCACACGATCAGCGAGGGTGTTGTCTCGTCGCTGGCAAGGAACTTCAACGATCTGATCTACTTGCAGACAACAGCAGCCGTAAACCCGGGGAACTCGGGCGGGCCACTTGTCAACGAAACAGGTGAGGTGGTAGGGCTGGTGACCCTCAAGGCAATCTTCCAGGAAGGCGTTGCCTTCGCTCTTCCCTCAAGCTTCATCCAAATGTTTCTCTCCAACATCGACGCCTATACAGTCACGGATACAAGCCCCAACCAGGGGTTCCGCTATCATCGACCACGGTAAAACTTCTGTTCCAGTCGAACCAGGAAAATAATAACCATCATGATGATCCCCTGCACCATTGCGGCCGGGGGAATGGCGAATGCAAGTGACAGGCAACCAATGATGCCTCCCCATGTCGTCCACCGGGGGTATAGACGCTGGCGCGCCGAAAGCTTGAGTGCCGCGAGATTGTTGATCCCGTAATAGACAAGGACGGTGAAGGCACTGAGCGTCCAGGCGCCTTCGATGCTGTTCACCATCACGAACGCAGCCGCAAGAAAGGCAACGAACATGGTGGCGGGATCCGGGTTGCCCGTTCCCGGATGAACCCGCGCCAGCATTACTGGCATTTCACCCCGGCGCCCCATGGAAAGGGCCACGCGGGAAAGACCGAGTATGAGATTCAGAATGACCGCGAGAAGGGCAACGGCGCCCGCAAGGACCAGCAAGGGTGCCAGCCAGCCAGCCCCGCCGCTTTTCGCGATTTCAGCAAGGGGGGAGGACTCCCGGGCCAATTCTCCATATTGGGCGCCTCCAACGACCATCACGCCAACGATGGCAACCAGTGTATAGACAACCGTCGTCACGAGGAGCGTCCCGATGATGGCACGGGGAATGGTACGGCGTGGATTGCGGATTTCCCCGCCAAGGGTTGCAAGACGACCGTAACCTGTATAGGCGACAAAGACGAGCGCCGTGGCATGAAGGAAGTCCATTCCACCGGGTCGTGTATCGGTCCGGGGTGTCACTTCCCCATCACCAAAAATCGAGGCAGGAAGCATGGCGAGGATATAGAGAACCAGCACCCCGAGAATACCACCAACCATCAGGGCATTGATTCGGGAGGATCTTCGCAGGCCAAGCATAACGAGGGCGGAGACACCAAGTAGAACGACCAGGGCGAGGAGTCGGGTCTCAAGCATGTCCGCCGGGAGGATCATCTGTGCAAACGCCAGGGAGGCGGTTGCTGCGGAGGCGGCCTTCGCCACGAGAAAAAGGGCCCCCGCTCCGAACCCCCAATTTGGCCCCAACAAGCGGTGGCCATATTCATAGGCTCCCCCACTGACAGGGTATGCAGCAGCCAACTGGGCGCTGTTCAGGGCATTGAGGGTGGCGAGGAGGCCTGCCACCATGATCGCCGGAATCACCCACGATCCCGCCAGACCGGCCGAAAGACCGATGGTGACAAACACACCTGTCCCAAAGATCGAACCCAACCCCAGAAGAAGGGCATGGCCCGTGTTTAACTCCCGCTTCAGCTTTCCCGCCATGGCAAGTCCTCCCGTCGAGGCACCTTTCTGAATATTGCAGCAACACCCCATCGAGGAGATTAATATTGGTCACAACATGGACCCGGTATATCTCTCGCTCCTTTGGGTCATTATGGACACTTCGTCCAGATAACGCCCGACATTGACTGGACACCCCCTTGATGGCCACATCGACAAAATTGTCCCTGACCGTTGTCCTGGCAAACGGGCTTCCCGCCCTTGCCCTGTCGATGCTTGGGATTATCTTTTACGCCTACCTGCCGAAGTTTTACTCCGATGTGGTGGGAATTCCCGTCATTGCCATGGGGCTGATCATCATCGGCACACGCCTTTGGGATGCCGTGATCGACCCGTTGATTGGCAATCTGTCCGACGGCACCAAATCCCGCTTTGGAAGACGACGCCCATGGATCGCCCTTTCGGGAGTCCCGTTGGTAGTTGCCACGTGGCTGCTTCTGACGCCACCGGAGAGTGGTCCCTTGTCGCTCTATTTTCTCTTTGTCACGCTGGCGTTCTTCCTCTTCTGGACGACAATCACGATTCCCTACGAGGCCCTTGGTGCTGAATTGACCCCCGATTATGACGAGCGCCACCGCCTTTTTGGCGTTCGCGAAGGGGCCGTGATCCTGGGGACACTCGTGGCCGGTGCCCTGCCTGTGATCGTGACCCAGGTTTATGACCTCGGGCAGGGAGCCGAGGATCAACGGGAGTTGTTCTCCCGCCTGGCCGTCATCCTTTCCATTATTCTCCTGACGACCCTTGTGCTCTTTCTGTTCCTGGTAAAGGAGCGAAAACTCGGGCCGGCAAGGGAGCGTGTTCCCCTATCTCCCATGAAGTTCCTTGAGCCGGTGAAGCGAAATGAGCCATACAGGATCCTGCTGGTTGCCTATACAATCGCGGCCTTTGGCTCCATGCTTCCCGCAACGCTGATGTTTTTCTATGTGGAGCATGTTCTCCAAAGTGAGCGGAAGGAAATCTTCCTTCTTCTATACCTCGGGACGGGCGTCCTGTTTCTTCCCATGTGGGTCTGGCTGGCAGCGAAGGTGGAAAAGAAGGGGGCCTGGTTGTCCGCCATGGCACTCAATACCGGTGCCTTCGTGGGCGCGTTGTTTCTTGGGGCGGGCGATGAGGTTCCCTTCATGGTGATCTGTCTACTTTCCGGTATTGGACTCGGCGGAACGGTTGCCATACCCGCCTCAATGCAGGCTGATGTCATCGACTATGACGAGTGGAAAACCGGTTCGCGCAATGAAGGGCAACTTATTGGCCTTTGGTCCATTGCCAAGAAACTGGCGCAGGCTCTCGGTGCCGGCATCGCCTTTCCCGTGCTTGGCCTGGCGGGATATGTCCAGGAACCGGGTGCCGCCCAACCAGCCGCAGCGGTATGGTCACTGACCATTCTATACGCCGGCGTTCCTTGTATATGCAACGCCGTCGCAATTTGGCTGGCGTGGAAATATCCCATCGACCGGAAAGCCCATGGGGAACTTCGTGAAAAAATCAATGCTGGACAGAAAAGTGAGGCTCACGCATGAATACGTGGACGCTGTTGTTGAGCGGATGGCTCCTTGTGGCCATTCTGCTGAGTATCTTGTGGCTGTATGAATGGTACAAGAAGGATGCCTCCATCGTGGATGTTGGATGGTCCTTTGGGATGGGTATACTTGCCATCTACTTTGCTGTCTTCGGAACAGGTGACTGGGAACGGAGGGTCCTCATTGCCCTCCTTGGTGGGATCTGGGCGTTCCGTCTTGCCGTCTATCTCTTCCTGAATCGTGTTTGGGGGCGTGAGGAGGACGGCCGATACCAGCGAATGAGGGGGGCCATGGGGAAGTGGGCCCATGCGGGATTCTTTGCCTTCTTCCAGGTACAGGCCATCTGGGCCGTCATGTTTGCCCTCCCCTTTCTATACATCGTCCAGATGGAAAAGGGAGGCATCGTGGGGTGGGGCTTCGTCGCCGTCATCATCTGGCTGGTGGCCGTTGGAGGCGAGGTGATTTCGGACCTTCAGTTGGCCCGCTTTCGTGCAAACCCGAAGAACCGGGGAAAGACCTGCCGCGATGGATTGTGGCAATACTCCCGGCACCCGAATTACTTCTTTGAATGGATCCACTGGTTCGCCTACGTTGCCATGGCCCTTGGAACGTCATGGTGGTGGGTGACCCTTTGGGGACCCGCCCTTATGCTTGCCTTCCTCTTCAAGGTCACCGGCATTCCCCACACGGAAAAGCAGGCCCTCTCCAGCCGGGGCGAGGATTATAGACATTACCAACGCACGACTTCCGTTTTCATTCCCTGGTTCCCGAGAAAGGACAAACAGCAATGAGCTGGAAAATCGCCCTTGCCGAACGCCGACTGCTCCCCGACCGACTCGTCAGGATGGGCATCCGGCAATTGCTTGGAAAGCGCCTGGCGGGCATGCGCCGTCCGAACCCCTGGGGACAACAGCGTCTATACGCCGCGTTCCTTCGGAACCTTTCCCGCACCCCCATCGCCATCGCCACCGACGAGGCCAACGAGCAGCATTACGAGGTGCCCACGGAATTCTTCAGCTATGTCATGGGACGCCACATGAAGTATAGCTGCTGCTATTTCACACCCTCGACCCATACACTGGACGATGCCGAGGCCGAAATGCTGGCAAAAACAGCAAGGCGGGCGGACCTTCGCGATGGCATCGACATCCTTGAACTCGGCTGCGGATGGGGATCGCTGACCCTTTGGATGGCGAAGCACTACCCAAATAGCCGCATCCTGGCAGTTTCCAACTCCCGCACCCAGCGGGAGTATATCATAGGCGAGGCAAAAAAACGGGGGCTTTCAAATGTGGAGGTGCTGACACACAACGTCAAAACCCTCGAATTGGAACGGCGCTTTGATCGGATCGTCTCCGTGGAGATGTTTGAGCACATGAGGAATTACCGCGAGCTTTTCCGCAAGGTTGCCGGATTTCTCAAGCCGGGTGGGAAACTCTTCGTCCATGTCTTCGTTCACGGCACCACCCCCTACCCCTTTGATACCGAAGGGGCCGACAACTGGATGGGCAGATACTTTTTCACCGGGGGGGTCATGCCTTCCGATGATCTTTTCTACCGCTTCCAGGACGAGCTGGTTCTGAGGAAACATTGGCGGGTGAATGGCCGCCATTATCAGCGCACTTCGGAATGCTGGCTGGAAAACATGGACCGAAACCGGGACTCCATCCTGCCAATCCTGGAGGAGACCTACGGGAAGGGAAACGGGAAGCTCTGGTTCCAACGCTGGCGCATCTTCTTCATGGCCTGCGCCGAGCTTTGGGGGTACCGCCGTGGCCGCGAATGGTGGGTC
>JAFIGB010000226.1 GCA_020831705.1 Candidatus Sumerlaeia bacterium
GGCTTTTGTATCTGGGGAAATCCGTCGTCTTTTGGCCATGGTCCGTCTCCGTTTCCTGGCGGGAAGGGTGGCCTGAAAACCTTACTTATTCAAGTGTCCAGTTTTTGGGGAGTAGCACTAGAACATGGATTAATTAACAGTTTAGGGGTGAAGACTCCCAACCCACACATGTCAGCATTCCTATGGAGAACGATGGCCAACTCTGTATCAATTACACTTAAACAGATGGTTGTTGAAAAAGACTATGACTGGGTCTTAAAGGACTTTGATGAAAAACGCCTTGAAGACATATCGCAGCAAGGCTTGGCCTCAGTTCGTGAGGCTCCAGTGAGCGACCATTTACCAGAAGGAACTATAGTAGATTCAGATCCAGAGGTACAGGATAATAATAGAGATATACGAGACACACTCCCAGCGGGCCATTTCAATGAACGCGAATCGATAGACATTGGATATTTCTCGTATATGGTTCTTGAATCAAGTTGGCCAAAAAAATCGGATCTCAATTTTGGAAATCGCAGTTTGAGCGATGGGCAATTTTTGATGATAAAACTTGGCATTCGCAATAATGATAGGAAGCCGCGTCAAATTCCACCGCTCACCTTGGTTGATGATTCTGGGCGTGAATACCGGCAATCGAGCGTAGGTTCTCTCCAAGAGTATTCATTCGGTTTACTCGAAGTAATAAATCCTAACGTGACCAAACTTGGCGTGCTCTATTTTGAGGTCCCCTCAACTCCCTCATTCAGGCTTAAGGTTTCAGGTGGTTATTGGTCGTCCGATTACTCCTTTATTGTATTAACGCCAAAATGACGATTCTGTCTCAATGAGGGACGCGTCCCCGGAGGGGCGCAAGGGTCGAGCCGGATTGATGCGGGGGATTCAGGTTGCCTGCACGACCCCATTCTGAAGTAGCCTTACACCATGGAAACAAAATTCCACCCACAAGGAGTCCTTCATGACCTCCCCAACCCAAGATGAGGATCAACAGGGGACGAACATCACCGATTCCGACGTTACCTTTTGGCTGGTGTTGTCGATTATTTCGGCATTTATCTGCTTCCAGCCCGTGGGCATCGTGGCCGCAATTTTCGGAATCCTGGCCTACATTGACTTCCAGTCCGGCAAGTACAAACAGGCGGAGATGAAGCTTGGATATGCAAAGATGTTTACCTACATCGCCGCAGGAATCGTTGTTTTTCTGATCCTCCTCTTCCTCTTTTGCGTCCTGCCGTTTGGTCTCTTTGTATAGATATCAACCCATCATGCGGTCGTTGTACTCCGTGGCCGCAGTGACCATCTCCAAGTAATTCTCCACCCGGACATAATCGGGAACGGAGTTCGACGACCCCAGGCAGTAACCACCTCCGCCGTGGAGTGCCTCCATGCGCTCCACAACGCGGGCGCGGACCTGCTCCCTGGTACCCCGGGTCAGCAAATCGACGTCTATATTCCCGCAAAGACAAAGGTCGTTTCCCACCTGGCGTTTCAGCTCCACGATATCCATGGCGAGGGGTTCGATGGGGTGGAGGGCATTTACCCCCGCGCCCTTGATGTCCTCCAGCACGGTGTGCAGGACACCGTCGGTGTGATAAAGGAGCGGCTTTCCGTGCCGCGCGGCAATGGCTCCGATGCGGCCAAGGCAGGGGAAAAAATGGGAACGAAGGAATTCGGGGCTGACCATCAAGCCGTTCGTATAGGCGATGTCGTCGCTATACCAAAGCGCCCCGACATGCTCCATGGGGGCCATGATGTCATACATCCCAATGACCAGGTCGCCCACCTTCTGAAAAAGTGCCGCGATCAGGTCGGGATCCTCGTAGCAGGCCACCGAGAAGTTCTCAAACCCCATCAACTCCCAGACCGTGGTGAAGATGTCCCCGTATTGACCGATGACCTTCATGCCATCGGGAAGATGCTCCCTGGCCATTTCAAGGCGCTCGTAGGTGATCCCGCTGGCATCGGGCCATGTATATAGCTGGAAGTCCTCCATCGTTTCGAGAAGCACTGCCGAGGAGGTGACCCAGGCACGGTCGTCCTGTTTTTCCCCCGGCTGGGCATGACGACGATCGAAGTGGAATTGGATTTTTGGCTGGAGCTTCACATAATCGTAACCCATTTGGGTCATGAAGGCGACTTCATCGGCGACGGTGGTTGGTGGCCTGCCGAGAATTTCCCCCTTGATGGTGGGGGCGATGCCAAGCTCGAGGAGGGGCACACGCCCGGCCCATCCTCCCCTGAGCGTTGTTTCCAACTGAGTGAAGTCCGGAACGTGGGTGCTGGTGTACATGTTGCACCTCCTTCGTCATGGCCCGGATTTTCCGCACCCCTCCTGCAGGGGCAATTGACATCGAAGAAATGCGGAAAATCCCTGTCGACGCCGTGACCATCCTTTTACCCATCATCACCCATTCCACCGCGGGGAGCAGCCCCGGCAATGGCCGAAAGAAACAACAGCGACAGGGATTCCCTCCTCGACCGGGCCTACGATGTCATTGCGGGCGAGGATGACGACCGCTCCTGTGAGTCCATTCCCGATTCAGCCTGCAAGGATGTCCCGGCCAGCTTTTTTCTCAATGTGGGCAATGGAACCTGTACGAAACTGGCCGAGCAGATCGCCAGCCCCGGCCTGGTGCTCCCCTGGTTGCTGGCGGCCATTGGCGCGCCGATTTATCTGGCGGGACTTCTTGTTCCCATTCGCCAGGCAGGAGCCATGGGGCCCCAGCTCATCATTGCCGGGGCCATCCGGGGCTTTTCCCGGCGCAAGTTTTTCTGGGTCGGGGCGGGACTGGTCCAGGGGATCGCACTCGCCGCGATGATTCCCGCGGTTCTCTATCTTCCTCCCCATGCCGCGGGCTGGGCCATCGTTTCCCTGCTGGCAATTTTCAGCGTGGCGAGCGGCGTGGGTTCGGTGTCGTTCAAGGATGTGGTGGCCAAAACAATTCCGAAGGGACGACGGGGGCGGTTGCTGGCCATCCGGGCCTCCCTTGGCGGTGCCCTCGCCACAGCGGCCGGATTGTCCCTCCGTGTCTGGGGCGATGACGAGGGCACCAACCTGTATGTCATCCTGCTCGGTGTGGCAGCGGCCCTCTGGATTGTCGGCGCCTTCCTTTTCGCGGCGATTCCCGAACCGGCCGGGGTCACCGATGGCGGAAGAAGCGCCCTTCGCGAGGCGATTGCCGGTTGGAAAATCCTGGGCGAACAACGGGGTTTTCGTCACTTCATCGCAGCCAGAAGCCTGCTCGCCCTTGGTGTTGCCCTGTCGACCCCGTTTTTTGCACTCCTTGTTCACAACGAGACTTCCGGGAACCTCGCCAGCCTGGGAATTATCGTGGCGGCAACAAGTATTGCCTCGGTGATCAGCAGCCCCTTCTGGGGATGGATGAGCGACCGTTCCAGCCGCCAGGTGCTGATCGCCGCAGGATGCATCGGGTGTGTGACGGCGGTGGTCGCCGTTTTGCTGATTCCCCATCTCGGCGGTGTGTTCCAAACGGTACTCTTCTCGGTTATTTTTGTCGCACTGGGCCTTTCCCAGGCGGGAAACAAACTGGGGCGGAAGACCTATCTGGTTGATGGCGCCCCGGAAAAGGACCGTCCAACATGGGTGGCGGTGGCAAATACCATCGTGGGGTTGGTAACACTGGCTGCAAGTGGGCTTGGACTGATTGCGGAGTGGATCACTCCCAGCGGTTTGATCCTTGTATTGGCGTGCTTTACGGCACTTGGGGTCTTTTTCGCCTGGCTGATGCCGGAAGCGGAACAATTGGTGCATAAGGAAGGGATTGGGGCATGATCCCCACCCTCCCCGTTCCGATTCCCTCGGAAATGGTCCCGGATAAAATCCAATGAGAATGGCCTCCTGATCAGGAGCACCAATAAACTCCCGCGGGGATTTGGATAAATGACTGAGAGAGAAAAAAGGAAATCGTCACTCATGAACAAGCTGGTCCTGCTGATTATTGCCCTCCTGATTATTGCCGCACCCGTTGGGTTGTTTTATTTCGTCAAGGCAAACGAACCGGCACCGACCGAGCGCTCAAGCCCACCGACCCCCGTCATCATCACAAAGGTCGAGCGTATTCCCTTCGAGGACCGCGTGGAGGCCCTGGGAACGGCGACCGCGAACGAATCGGTCCAGATTACCCCGAAGGTCAGCGAGATCATTACCGCCATTCATTTCCGGGATGGGGAAGTCGTGGAAAAGGGCCAGCTCCTCGTGGAATTGCGTGCTGACGAGGAACTTGCCAAGCTGGAGGAGGAACGCGCCTCCATCGAAGAGGAACGCGCGGCCATTGAGCAGTCCCGCGCCAACCTTCTCGAGCAGGAAGCCGCCAAGCTCGATGCAGAAAGCCGCCTCGTGGAGGTGGAAAACCAGCTTGCCCGCGTTCGGGCCCTCTTTCAGCAGGGTTCCGTTCCCGAGTCGGACCTTGACCGGCAGGTCTCGGCCCTTCAAACCGCCCGCTCGGCAGTCGAATCCGCAAAGGCGCGCATGAGTTCTGCAGACGCGCGGATCCTTTCCAGCAAGGCCCGCCTTCGCTCCGCGGAAGCACGTATCAGCTCCAGTGAGGCACGGCTCGAGGACCGCAAGATCCACGCGCCGTTCGCCGGGGTCACAGGCTTCCGGGAAGTCAGCCTCGGCTCCCTTGTCACGCCCAACAGCCGCATCACCACCCTCGATGATGTCAGCATCATCAAGCTCGACTTCCAGGTTCCCGAACGATTCCTCTCCACCCTCCGGCCCGGCCTGGAAATCGAGGCGATCAGTTCCTCCCTCCGGGACAAGGTCTTCAAGGGTACGGTCTCCTCGGTGGGATCGCGGGTGGATCCGATTACCCGCTCTGTGACGGTGCGTGCTGATATTCCCAATCCGGATTACGAGCTGCGCCCGGGGATGCTTCTTCTAGTGGATCTGATCCGCGACCTGCGCGAAGCCCTGGTTGTCCCCGAGGAGGCCATCGTGCCCCTGCAGGGGGGACATTACGTCTATATCGTTGACGAGGAGAACAAGGCCCAGCGCATTCGTGTTGAAATTGGGACGCGTATTCCAGGGAGCATTGAAATTCGCTCCGGCCTGGAGGAGGGCGACCTGGTTGTCACCGAGGGGACGGTTCGCATTCGTCCCGGTTCACCCGTCGAGATCATTGAAATTCGCGGGGAGGAATGACCCTTGTTTTTATCCGACCTTTCCGTCCGCCGCCCCGTACTGGCCATTGTCATGAGCCTCCTGCTCGTGGCTTTTGGCATCCTCAGCTATACAACGCTTCCCCTTCGTGAATATCCAAACATTGATCCGCCGATTGTTTCGGTGCGCACGAATTACCCCGGGGCTTCAGCCCCCATCGTGGAAACAAAGATCACACAGATCATTGAGGACCAGATTTCCGGCGTGGAGGGCCTTCGGTCGATCGAGTCGCGGACTCGTGATGGTCGTTCCGACGTCATCATCGAATTCAGTCTGGGTCGTGATATAGACGCGGCGGCCAATGATGTTCGCGACCTGGTTTCCCGGGCGTTGCGCCGTCTCCCCGATGAGGCGGACCCACCACAGGTCACAAAGGCGGATTCAAGCGCCTCGGTCATGATGTGGCTCAACCTCAACAGCAGCACCATGGACCGAATGCAGCTGACCGATTACGCCGAACGGTTCCTGACCGACCGGCTTTCCAGCGTGGACGGCGTCGCCCAGGTTCGCGTTGGTGGAAGCCAGCGCTACTCCATGAGGATCTGGCTTGATAGACGGGCCATGGCCGCAAGGGGATTGACCTCCGAGGATGTGGAGCGGGCGCTCAGGTCGGAAAACGTGGAGCTTCCCGCGGGGAGGCTCGAGTCCATCGAGCGTGAATTTACCGTCCGCATGGAGCGAAACTACAACACCCCCGATGACTTTGCCGGTCTGGTTCTCAAACAGGGTGATGATGGATATCTCGTGCGCCTGGCGGACGTTGCCCGGGTGGAAATTGCCTCCGCCGATCAAAGATCCGACTTCCGCGGCAACGGCCAGGACATGGTCGGCCTTGGTGTCGTCGCCCAATCAACGGCCAATACGCTGGAAGTGGCCCGGGGTATTCACCGGGAAATGGAACGCATTCAACCAACCCTGCCGGAAGGGACCGAGCTTGCAGCAAGCTTTGATTCCTCCGTCTTTGTGGAGGCGGCAATTCGCGAGGTCTGGCGCACCCTGTTCATCGCCATGTCCCTCGTCTTCCTTGTCATCTTCCTGTTCCTCGGCAATATCCGAACGGTACTCGTTCCTGCGGTTACAGTACCGGTCTGTCTGACGGCGACCTCCATCGCACTACTGGCGATGGGTTTTTCCATTAATCTATTGACGCTTCTTGCCCTTGTGCTGGCCATCGGTCTGGTGGTCGATGATGCCATTGTGGTCCTTGAAAATGTCCATCGACGGGTGGAACTTGGCGAGCCTCCCCTTCTTGCCGCCTACCGGGGAACCCGACAGGTCGGTTTTGCCATTATTGCCACCACGGCGGTACTCGTTGCGGTGTTTGTTCCCCTCTCCTTCATGCAGGGAAACGTGGGGCGCCTGTTCCGTGAATTCGCCCTGGCGATGGCTGCGGCGGTTTGTTTTTCCTCCTTTGTGGCCCTGACCCTTTCCCCGGTGATGTGCGCGAAATTCCTCAAAGGGGCGGGAACGAAGAAGCACTGGCTTACCGCCGCCACCGAGCGATTCTTCCGCAAGGTGGAGCGGGTCTATGTAAAGACACTGCGCAAGCTTCTGGATCACCCCGCCCTGGTGGGGCTTTCCATGGCCTCCGTTCTCGCCTTCATCGTGATTCTGATTCCGGCGATCCCCCAGGAGCTTGCTCCCAGTGAGGATCGCGGCGCGTTTTTCGTCATTGCACGGACCGCCGAAGGGGCCTCCTTCGACCACGCGGTCAATCAGATGCGCAAGGTCGAGGCGGATCTGCTTCCCCTCGTCGAAAAAGGGGAGGCGCGCCGTGTCCTCGCCCGCGTGCCTGCCTCCTTCGGGGGTACCGAGATTATAGACGGCGGCCGCGGCATTGTGGTGCTGGAGGATTGGTCCAAGCGGTCACGCAGCACCGAGGAAATCATTGGGGAACTTCGTGGCAAATTCCATCGGCACCCCGGTGCCCGCGTGGTTCCCGTGATACGCCAGGCATTCGGCAGCGGCAGCTCCGAGCCGGTGCAGTTCGTGGTTGGCGGTCCCTCCTATCCCGAGGTTGCTGAATGGACCGAGCGCATCATCGCCCGCGCCACCGAGGAAAATCCCAACCTGGTGAATTTGGACACGGATTACGAGGAAACCCGCCCCCAGATGACTGTCAATGTGGACAGGAATCGTGCAGCGGATCTCGGGGTGTCGGTGCAGGCCGTCGGCCGCACGTTGGAAACGATGCTTGGCGGCAGAAACGTCACGACATACATTGATGGCGGCGAGGAATACGACGTCATCCTGCAGGGGGCGCTGGAGGACGGGCGCACGCCGACCGACTTGGAGAACACCTACGTCCGCTCGGAACGAACCGGTCAGCTGGTGCCGCTATCCAGTCTGGTCATCGTTGGCGAACGGGCCGACGCACCGGAACTTCGGCGCTATAACCGGTTCCGTTCCATCACGATTTCCGCCAACATTGCCGAGGGATATACATTGGGCCAGGCACTCGATTACCTGGAGGGCATCGCCCGCGAGGAGCTTCCCTCCGCGGCCTCCATCGACCTGAAGGGGGAATCACGGGAATACCGTGAATCGAGCAACGCCATCTACTTCATCTTCCTTCTTTCGCTGATCATCGTCTTTCTGGTGCTTGCCGCCCAGTTCGAGAGCTTCCTGCATCCGATCATCATCATGTCCACGGTGCCCCTTGCCGTGGCGGGGGCGCTCTTTGGGCTCTACTTCCTTGGAAGCTCCCTGAATGTGTATAGCCAGATTGGCATTGTGATGCTCATTGGGCTTTCCGCCAAGAATGGCATTCTCATCGTGGAATTCGCCAACCAGTTGCGCGACGAGGGGCTTGAGTTCCGCGACGCACTCCTCCGTGCCTCCGCAACGCGCCTGCGCCCCATCGCCATGACGGGTATATCCACCGCCATTGGCGCCATCCCCCTGCTGATGGCCACCGGCGCTGGTGCTGAAAGCCGCATTACCATTGGCATCGTGATTTTCTTCGGCGTCATGTTCGCCTCGCTGCTGACCCTGTTCACCGTCCCCGTCTTCTACGACCTGATTGCCCGCTATACACGCTCCCCAATGGCCCTGACCCGTGAACTGACCGACATGGACGCCACGATGGAGAACCCCGACGGCGACGAGAAGAAGCCCAAGCCCGGTGCCACCGAGTGGCAGCACGCCTGATAGACACGGCGAGGACGCATCGAATTCAACCCGCAGGGGGTGGCCAGTCGGGCTGCCCCCTTTTTTTGTCCCCCTGAAACCCTCCCGCACAAAAGATCCGCCCCGCTCCGGCGGGGGGTGGAGCGGGGCGGGCGTGGCTGGATATGACTGGTCGGGGGTGGCGTGTTACTTCAAAAGACTGCGAAGCATCCATGCGGTTTTCTCGTGACTGGCCAGACGGCCAATGGCGAGGTCCTCAGTTTCCTGGTCACCGGCATCTCCAGAGGCCTTGCGAAGCTTCTTGAGCCCGGCGATCAACTTTTCCGTGGCCTCCAGATATCCCGCCACCATCTTCTCGGCGGGGGCTGCACCGTCTATATCACCGATGGTGCCGTTGCCACGAAGTGCCTTGAGGGTTGTCGGGGCAAGAACATCGAGGGCACGCAGGCGCTCGGCGATGTCGTCGACGGCGGTGAAGAGTTCCGTGTATTGCTCCTCGAAGAACTCATGGAGCTTGATGAAGTTCGGCCCGACCACGTTCCAGTGGTAGATATGGGCGATCTGCAGGAGTGTATAACTATCTGACAGGGTTGCACCGAGGGCTTCTGTCACCTGGGGGTTGGCTTTGTGTGTGGACATGCGGCAGTCTCCTTTTGGTAGGGGGTTGGTTCAGGGATTGAGGAGGTCGTTCCCTGCCGATGACGCTTGCAAGCATTGGCCAAGCGGTGTCATAACTCCAATCGAT
Organism: Candidatus Sumerlaeia bacterium; assembly: GCA_020831705.1. Classification (GTDB taxonomy): domain Bacteria; phylum Sumerlaeota; class Sumerlaeia; order SLMS01; family SLMS01; genus JAFIGB01. The sequence goes on from JAFIGB010000226.1 coordinate 9,057, forward strand.
TTTTCTTATGGGGACAAGAGACATTGGCTATCGACACCCTTGGACTGACCTTCCGCGACCTTGAGTATATCATTGCCGTGGAGGAACATCGCCACTTTGGCAATGCGGCGGACGCCTGTCATGTCAGCCAACCTGCGTTGAGTGCACAAGTACGCAAGGTGGAGGTTCTGCTGGGGTTCGAGATATTCGTTCGCAATCGTCGCGGTGTCATGCTCACGCCGGAGGGCGAGCAGGTCGTCGAGCAATGCCGCACGATCCTTTCCCAGGCCGGGGAGCTCCTCCGAATCGGCAAGGAAACGGACCCACCCCTGAGCGGCCCCTTTCGTCTCGGGGTGATCGCAACCCTTGGGCCCTACCTCCTCCCCCATATTCTCCGCCCCCTTCGCCGGGCATTCCCCAGGCTGGAACTTCTCATCAAGGAGGGACTGACGGCGGATCTGCTGGTGGATATCAGGGCCGGGGCGCTCGATGCGGTGCTTCTCTCGGAGCCGATACACGGGGTCGGCATTACCACACGCCCCCTCTTCAACGAGCCCTTCCACTTGGCCGTTCCGGCAGGACACCCCCTTTGGGATCGCGAGACGGTCACCATGGCGGAGGTGCGAAAGGCCGGTCAGCTGCTCCTCCTTGAGGATGGCCACTGCCTTCGCGACCAGGCCATGGAGGTTTGTCCCGCCAGAACCAAGGCACCCCACGCCCAGTTTCAAGCCACCAGCATGGAAACCCTTCGCCACATGGTGGCCAGTGGTGCTGGGGTGACCCTGATTCCCGCCCTGGCCGTTGGGGGGGACCGGCGTCTGGCTGGCATGGTGCGGTATATACCAATCGCGCCGAAGCCCCCCGGGCGTATTGTCTCCCTCGCATGGAGGGCGACGCTGACCCGCATGGCAGACAACGATGCCCTTACAGGGTTGATCCTCAAGAACCTTCCGGACAAGGTGGTTGCCGCTCCATGATTCCAACCCTTGAAGAGGCGCTTTCAATGCTTTGGAACCTGCTGGAGGAGGGTGCCAGCACGAGTAGCAGCCCCTTCCATCAGGCTTATCTCGCCACGGTGGATGCCAATGGGTTCCCGCAGGCAAGGACGGTCACCCTGCGAAGGGCCTGCCGCGGGGAGGGGTTCCTTCAATTTAACACCGACAGCCGCGCCCCGAAGACCGAGCAGATGATCCGGACGAAGAAGGCAACACTTCTGTTTTACAGTCCCGCCGACCGGGTGCAGATTCGCGCCATGACGGAGGTGGAAGTTCATTGCGGCGACGATATGGCCCGCCAGATCTGGGATGAGATGCGCCTGCAAAGCCGCCGTTGCTATCTGGCGCCCACCGCTCCCGGGGAACAACACGACCACGCGGTGCCCAATTTTCCCCCACATTTACGGGAAAGTGCCCCAGGAAGTGAAGAAAGTGAGGCAGGTTTCCACAACTTTGCTGTCGCGCACTGCCATGTTGTGGAGTTTGATATTTATCAGGTTGCCGCCCGGGACCCGTGGCGGGCGGGATTTTTGCGCAGTACGGATTCAATCAAATTCATCGGTGAATGGAGAATGCCATGACAGGAAACAATATGATGCGATATCGGGATTTTGAAAAACTTCCTGACGGCCTTCCTTGCGGCCCCCTCAACAAAATCAGTGATGTGCCGGGCCTCACCGTCGGGCACCACACACTCCGCCGCGAGGAGCCAACGATCCTCAACACCGGCGTGACGTGTCTGAAGATTCCCGATGTCATCCATTCACCCGTTTCCGCCGCGACCCATGTGATGAACGGCTTCGGCAAGTCCCTCGGTCTCGTTCAGGTGGACGAGTTGGGGACGATGGAAAGCCATGTCTATTTCACCAACACCCTTTCCGTGGGCGCCATTCAGCAGGGAGGCGTGAAGGTGGCGCTGAAGGAACGCCCCGACATGCGGAGCTATAACACGGTCGTGATGGAGTGCAATGATGGCCGCATGAGCGACATTGCCGGGCTGGATGTCACCCCGGAAATGGCGGCGCTGGCCCTGGAGGACGCCCGGGACGACTTCGATCTCGGCAGCGTCGGGGGCGGCACCGGGATGATCTGCTTTGGCTACAAGGGGGGAATGGGATCCGCATCGCGTATCATTACCGTGGGTGATCAGGAGTACACCGTCGGTGCGCTGGTACAGGCAAATTTTGGCAGGCAGGACGACCTGACGCTTCCCGGGAAGGGACTGCGCTTTGGCGACCGACAGGGAGCGGAGGAAAGCGGCGATGGATCGCTGATCATGGTTGTGGGGACGGATCTCCCCCTCATGCCCCACCAGCTGAAACGGGTGGCGCGCCACGCCTGTCTTTGTGTTGGTCTTCTCGGAGGGCCGGGGAGCCATGGAAGCGGCGACATCGCCCTCGCCTTCTCCACGGGCCTGAGAACGAAATCGGGCCCCGCCATACAGACGAGGCCCAATCTGGTTGTGGAGGGCGCCGCCATGAGTGCCCTTTTCCGGGCGGCTGCATGGTCCTGCGCCGAGGCGATTCTTGACTCGATGCTGACGTCACCCGCGACGAAGGGACATCGCATGGATGTCGCCTCGCTGGCGGATGCGATCAGTCACTGAGATCATGCCTTGCAGGGAGCAATTCCCTCGTTGCGCTTTGTGAAGGCGACGAATTCCTTCACCTGGCCCTTGAGCATGTCGAGAACCTTGGCATCGGTGATTTCCGTGCCTGCCTCATTGAGCTTGGCATGAATGCCCGGAATCCAGACGCGTTCGGGAAGGTTGTAGGCGTTACGGTACCCGAAGACGAGCTGAAGCTGTTCCACGGCACGGAAGCCACCCCACAAGCCGGCCGCCACACCAGTGTAGGCCACCGGGCGATGCTCGAAACTTTCGGGGAACTTGAGCATGTCGATGAAATACTTCAGCGCGCCGGGATACGATCCGTTATACTCGGGAACCACAACGTGAAGCCCCTTGGCGGCAAGAATGCGGTCCTGAAAGGTCGCAAAGCCGGCGGGCTTCTCGCCGTAGGAGGTGGGAGCGTAGATCTCCTGGGGAAGCTTCCCAAGGTCGACAACCTGAGCCTTCTCACCGGCAGCCTCGTAAAGGCCCTTGATGATATTTGCCACTTTGAGGGTGTTGCTTCCGGGTCGGTTTGTACCTGCAATGACTTCAATCATGGTGCTGTTCCTTTGCTTTTTCTTAAGTTAGGGTTGGAGCGGTGATGAGGTCAAGGGACCGGTGACGCTCCTGAATTCGGAGGAAGCGAACTTGAGGCCAAACACTCTTTGTTCAAACAAATAAATCGCTGGACGCCCCTCAATTCGTTTTGCCTCGACCCCACCACCCGAGGCAGTTGTCAGTATTGGTGAATCTGAAAGCAGGTCTCGACAGGAGTACTCCCTTGAAGGCCCTTGAAAAGAAAATCGCCGCGCTCCTTTTGTCCTGGAAGGTGTTGGATGAGGGGAAACTTCAGGAGGCATTGAAGGACTTCGACGAAGCGGATTCGTTGACTGAATTCCTCCTCGCAAAAGGGCTTGTGGGTACCCGGGACCTGGCCCGTGCAAAGGCCGAAGCCGAGGGACTGGCCTTCGTGGCACTGGATGAAACCATCCCCCCGGAGGAGGCCCTGACGGTCTTCACCCCCGAAGTTGCCTGGGGAATGGAGGTCGTCCCCATCGAATTTATTCCGGGCGAAATGCTCCGAATTGCCACAACCCGCGCCCACGATGTTTACCTCGAGGACGAGATCAAGGTTCAGGCTGGTTGCCCGGTTTCCCTTGTTGCCTGTGAGGAAGCGGACCTGATGGCGGCACTGGAGCGTTACTACGGGCCGCACCCGGAAATCCGGCGCTCCTCCTCGTCTTCCGGGGTGAATCGCCTTCCTGCCAACGCCACTGGAAGCGCCGTTTCAAGGAGCAATGAGCACAAGAAACTCCTCCGCTCGATCCGGGATTCAACCACCGAATTGAATCTCTCGCAGATGGAAACCCAGGCCTTTGAGGAGTCCCGCGACGAGACGCTTGATTTGGTGGAACAGGAGCGCACCGTGCGCGGCTCCTACGATGCGCCCACGGAGTCCTCCACCGTGCTGAGTGTGTCCGCCATGGACCCCAAGTCGCCGCGCTCGCTCCTCGCCGAAGCCATCAACACGATGATCGAGGAGCAGGCCGAGGAGTTGGAAATCGCCCCGGGGACGGGGCGGGGAATGATTCGCATTCGCGTGGCAAATGGCTGGAAGGAAATCGGCCTCCATGATGCCCACAAACACAAGGCGATGGTGTCGATCCTTCGCAAGACGGCAGGGATCAATGTCCCTGATGACGAGATGCCAGCAGACCACCAATTTCTGATTCCGACTCCGAAGGGTCGGTACCTGGCAACGCTGCACCTGATGAAATCCCAGGGGTGGGACCGTGCGCTGGTGCAGGTGGCAGAAAGCCGGCCCCTTCTGGAAGCCCCCCTTTCGATGATCCACCTCCCTTCCGAGGTTGCCGGGTCATTGGAGCAGCGTCTGAAAAGCAAGGCGGGGGGACTCCTCCTTGTCACCTCGCCCAGCGAGCGGGACGTGTCCTGGTTTCTGGCTGGGATGTCCAGTTGGATGGTAAGGTCTGATTGCGGGGATATTCTTTCCCTCGAACGTCCCCACGACCGCCGCATCCCCGGGGTAACATCGATCAACTGCCCCACGGTGCCGGTGCTTCTGGCGAGCCTCGCCAACGTCTCCTTCATGAAGCCCGACGCCCTGTTTGTCACCGAGGTGGAAAATGGAACGATCCTGAACCGCCTTTTCCATGTGGCCCAGCGGGGAACCACCGTGGTGGCGGGGATGACCTCGCCGGATCCCGCGACGGCGGGGGCGTGTTTGCGGGCGGCAAATGTGGAGGAGATGAATATTGTCCGGGGTCTGGCGGGGCACCTTCACGTCATGTCGATACCCGCCCTTTGCCCTGATTGCATCCGCCCCCTGCAGGACGATGAGGAGGCCCCCGACTGGGTTCCGGAAGCACAACGCCCCAACCTTCGCAAGGCGGACGGCGGGCCGAAGTGCAATGACACCGGCAGGGCCGGGCTTCACTGGGTTGGTTCCCTTTACGCCCCCGACAAGGAAAAAGCCGATGGCTCGATCCTGGAGGTGACCGATGGCATGACCGCTGCCCGCCAGATTGTACTCGATGGGCTTGCCGACCCCGACGATCTCCCCCACATGGGTTGAAAATGACGGCCATTGGAAATCCATCCCTTCAACTCGTCGAAGCCCTCGACGCCATCCGGGCTCATTGCCTTTCCGAAGATCCGACCCTTTCAGATCGCCACAAGCCTCCCGTCCCCTGGCAGGAACTTCCCGGTTCTGAGCGGCGGACGCTCCTTTTCGCCGCCATGGAGGATCTCCCCGTGGAAACCCCGGCCGAGCGGCGGGAGATTCGCCTTCGGGCCAAGGCCCTTGCCGATGAACACAACGGCCTTGATTGGGTGGCTTCGGATCGGTTTGTCGCGGAATTAAATGGAGTCCCGGGACCGGTTTCGGCGACCAGCCTTGTCCGCCGAAAAGTTTCCGGCCTGACCCCTGCCCGCGCGGCCCGCTTCCTTCTTCTGATTGGATTCGAAATCGCCCTCCCCTCCACCGCCACCCAGCGATTCCTCCAGCGACTGGGGTTGCTGGAAAAGGTGGATACATCGGTACGGGGAAGGGACAAGACGATCCAAACCCTTGGGGATCTGGCCGTGAGCAGTGGAACACCGCTGCGGGAACTGCACTTCACCGTTGAGGCGTTCACGATCGGGAACAATGGAACGGCAGTTTGTGGCAGGGACCCGGAATGTGGGCGGTGCCCGGCGCGGCAATACTGCCCGACGGGCAGATCATACGACCAATTGGGAGTCGCCGGAAAATCATCCCCCGCAAAAAAATTAACGGAGGTTTACGCCCCGGAGGAATTGCCGCGGGAGAAACTTCAACGGCTCGGCCCCGAGGGCCTTTCCAATGCGGAGCTTCTGGCGATCCTCCTGCGCAAGGGAAACGGGAAGCTCCACGCCGTGGCCCTGGCGAATCATCTCCTCAAGGAGGAGGTTACCGGCGGCTTTGAGAGACTTCCCCAACTTACCATCAGTGAACTGCAAAACCTGGGAGGAGTGGGCCAGGTGCAGGCGATTACGATCAAGGCGGCCCTGGAGCTGGCGCGTCGGCTGACAGCACCCACGGAAGCGGACACGGAACGGCTGACAAGCTCACGGATTATTTTCAATCGCCTCCGAAATCTTTTCCTCCACCAGAAAACCGAGGTCTTCATGATCGTCCTGGTCAATTCAAAGAACGAGGTTCTGCGTCAGGTGGAAATCAGCCGGGGCACATTGACGCAGTCACTCGTTCATCCCCGGGAAGCCTTCCAGCTGGCGATCCGCGAATCCGCCAACGCGGTGATCTTCGTTCACAACCACCCCTCCGGAGACCCGACACCATCGCGCCAGGACAAAATCATCACCAAGCGGCTCGTTGAGGCGGGGGAATTGCTGGGGATTCGCGTGCTGGACCATCTTGTCATCGGCCGCGACACGTATTACAGCTTCTCCGACGAGGGTGACCTTACCCCGGATTGACGCCGGTTTGCCATGGCATGCACCGTGCACTGCATGTCCCATTGTTGAATGCCGCCCGAACCACGAGGAGCCGACACCATGAAACAAAACTTCATCACACTTGCTGCAATCCTGGCCACCATCCCCTTCGCCGGCCTCGCATCCGCCGACCGGGTTCTCATGGTGGTCACCAACCATGGGGAACTGGGGGACACCGGCGAAAAGACCGGTTACTTCCTTTCTGAAGTCTCCCACCCCCACCAAGAACTGGTGAAGGCCGGTCACGAGATCGTTTTCGCCAGCCCCAAGGGGGGGTACGCTCCCATGGATCCGAAAAGCCACGACATGGACGACCCCATCAATGCGGCCTTCTGGGAAAAGCATCAGGAGGATCTTTCCTCCACCGTTGCATTGTCCGAGGTCGATCCCGCCAACTTCCGGGCGGTTGTTTTTGCCGGGGGGCATGGAACCATGTGGGACTTCCCGGGGAATGAGGACATCAATCGGGTGACATCGGCGATCTATGAAGGGGGCGGCGTTGTTGCAGCCGTCTGTCACGGCCCGGCGGCGCTGGTAAGTGTGAAGCTTTCCAACGGCAGGCATCTGGTGGATGGACGCCGCGTGGCCGCCTTCACGAATGCCGAGGAGGAGGCGGTGGAGCTCACCGAGGTGATGCCGTTCCTTCTTGAAACGACCCTTCGCTCACGGGGTGCCACGGTGGATCGTGCGGAAAACTTCCAGGAGAAGGTTGTCGTGGATGGTCGACTTGTAACGGGACAAAACCCGGCTTCGGCAACGGGCATGGGCCGCGAGGTGGCAAGGGTTCTGGGGGAACTGAAGGAGCGGGACGCATCCGCGCCGGCGCTCCTTTCCATTCCCTTCGAAACGATGGACGGTGACACGTCGACCCTCGGTGGGGATTACCACGGGCAGGTGGTGCTTATTGTCAATACAGCATCACGATGTGGCCTGACCCCCCAATACGAGGGGCTTCAGGGTCTCCACGAGAAGTACGGCGAAAAAGGCTTCACCGTCATTGCCTTCCCCTCCAATGATTACGGTGGCCAGGAACCGGGCACCAACGAGGACATCCTTGAGTTCTGCGAGGAAAATTTTGGCGTAACTTTCCCGGTGATGGCGAAGAAGACCACCCGTGGGGAAGGCATCAGCCCGCTATACGCCGCTCTGACTGGTGAGGGCGCGCCGGATGCGGGTCCGATCAATTGGAACTTCGAAAAATTCCTCATTGGCCGTGACGGCACGATCCTCAACCGCTTCAATCCCCGTGTCACACCCACCGACCCCGCCCTGGTGGGTGCCCTTGAAAAAGCACTGGAGACCGCACGACCGTGAGCACCGCAATGCCTTCCATCAGCGCGGAATGGAAGTCGGGAAATCCCGCACCTGGATGGCGCGGGATCCTTCGCCCGGAGTTTTCCCATGTCTATATGAAGCAGCTTGTCGCCTTCCTCGACGAGGAGCGCCGTCATTACAGGCTCCTTCCCGACCCGGAAAACATCTTTCGCGCGTTCACGTTGACGGATTTCAATGAGGTGCGTGTGGTGATCCTCGGCCAGGATCCCTACCCCACGCCGGGGCACGCCAACGGGCTTGCATTTTCCGTTTCACCGGGCGTTGCCCCGCCGCGGTCCCTTCAAAATATATACCGTGAAATACAGGACGACCTTGGCATCCCACCCCGGCGGGATGGATGTCTGGAGCGTTGGGCCGAGCAGGGGGTTTTCCTGCTCAACAGCTCGCTGACGGTCCGCGCCGGGCAATCCAATTCCCATGCAGGGAAGGGGTGGGAGCAGTTCACCCAGCGGGCCATTGATGCCCTTGCCGAGCGCCCCGAACCGCTGGTGTTTATCCTGTGGGGAAGAAACGCACGGGAGCGGGGCCGGGGAATCGACCGCTCCCGCCATCTTGTTCTGGAAAGCGCGCACCCCAGCCCCATGTCGGCAGACCGGGGCTTTTTCGGATGCCGCCACTTTTCACGGGCGAATGAATTCCTCCGCGAACATGGGCACCAGCCCATCGACTGGTAGAACGATCAGATTCCCGAGCGGGCAGCTGCCAGTTCCGCTTCGTATAGACGCCGCTGCTCGGCCTTTTCCGCCTCCAGCTCGGCGATACGCTCGCGTTCGACGTTGTCCTCCGGCTCCAGGTGGTGTTCCCACTCGAAGTAGCGCCGTTCCCAGGTGAACTGGTTTCCGACGCAGTGAAACACTGTATAGCCCGGCTTGTCGTCGTGCCAGTTGCCACCCCACCACGCGCCGCTGACGGAGGGGCTCGTCAGATACCACACATCCTTGTAGCGATATTCCTCGCCGCGATGGGAATGGCCCTGAAGGAGCGCCTTCACCTTGTGGCGCTCAAGCACCTGACGCAGGTCCTTGTTGTTTCGAATCACATACCGGGTGTACATCGCGGGGAGATCGAAGTCGTTCCAGACCTGGGCGAGATTGTTGAAGGCAGCGATGTGGCCAACACATATCGTCGGCATGCCGGATGCCTTCGCGAGGTCGATCCCAAGCCAATGAAGTTGCTCGTCGCTGATGCGGCCATGATAGGACGGGCCTGATGCGGTCTCGACCTGCTCCATGGTATTGAGCACGACGAAGTGCCACCCCTTGTGGTCGAAACTGTAATACGAGCGTTCCATCCCAAGGCGATCCATGATCATCTTCGCGCCGATCTCCGGATCATCCACGGGGACCTTGCGGCGGGCACTAAGGCCGAGGAGGTCGTGATTTCCAAGACATTCATAATAGGGCATCTTCAGCCCACTGCTGATTTCCTTGAAAAGGCCGATCTGGTCCTCGAATTCATCGCGCTCGGTGTACAACCCGTCGAAGGCCATGTCACCGCCCATGAGGACAAAATCGGGGGCGGGGCGAAGGGCGTTCACCGACTTGACGCACGTGCGATATCCATCGTCACCACGTCGCTTGCGGCGAACGTGTATATCCGTCAGGTGGACGAAGCGGAACCCCTGGTCCGCGGGAAGCGGTCCGGGCCTTACTCCCTGCCCGGCAGCGCAGGCCGTTGTGGCACCAACCGCCAGTCCCGCCGTGCCCGCAGCAGCAGTTCCGAGAAATTGCCTTCTTGTTTGTTTGGTCATGAACCCTTCTCCTCCGAGGAAATGTTGGCAAGACGGAACCACCCGGTCAGGTGGTCCGTCAAGTGACATGGGAAAATCGGGAGATTTCCGGGGGCGCGGCTTGTACCTTGCTCCTCCAATCCTTCGGGCATGTACTGGCCCCGTGAAGGAAAGGCGACTTCGACAATGGCGGTGATCCTCTTTTCCCCCATCGGTACCCTGGGCGACCTCCATCCCTACCTTGCCATCGGGCTCCATCTGCAGTCGATGGGTCATGAACCCGTGATCGCCACCATGGAGGCATATCGGGAGCGCGTGGAGGGCCTCGGCCTCCGATTTCACCCCGTCGGCCCGCATTTCGACGTCCATGACAAGGCCATCATGGAACACGTTCTCCACCCCACGCGGGGAACCGTACGTCTTTTTCGGGATCTGATTGTTCCCTCCATGGAGACGGCCCACCGCGACATTCTTCCGATCATGAAGAAGGCGGATCTATACATCAGTCATCCCCTCAGTTTTGGGGGCATTGCCGCAGCGCGGGAGGCCGAAACGCCGTGGATATCCTCGGCGCTTGCCCCGATCAGCATGATGAGCGTCCACGACCGTTGCGTCTTTCCCGGTCCGATTCCTGTGCACAAGCTTCGCGGATTGGGGCCGTGGTATTACCGGATGCTCATCTCTCTGGGCAAGCTTTCCCTCACACGGGTGGAGGGGCGAATTCGCAGGTTCTTCGTGGGTCGTGGATTGAACCCACCGCGTCACCCCATCTTTGAGGACCAGTTTTCCCCGCTCGGCACGGTGGTCCTTTTCTCCCGGGTCATTGGACCGTCACAGCCGGACTGGCCATCGGAGGCACGGCAGGTTGGTTTTCCCTTCCTCGACAAGGGAGGCAACAGCGCCCTTCCTCCTGTGGTGGAGGAATTTCTGGAAGGGGGCGACGCACCCATTGTCTATACACTGGGTTCAGGGGCCGTGGGTGTCGCCGGGGATTTTTATGACGTGGCCGCCCGCCTCCACGACACAACACCACACCGGGCCATTCTTCTTGTTGGCAGCGGGATGGAGGCGCTGGCACCGCGCGGGAGCAGGAATGTCCTCGTGACGGATTACGCCCCGTTTTCATCCCTGTTTCCGCGGGTTGCTGCGGTGGTGCATTCCGGGGGAATCGGCACGGTTGCCCAGGTGCTTCGGGCGGGGAAACCGTCCATCGTTGTTCCCTTTGCGAATGACCAGTTTGACAACGCGGATCGTCTGACGTGCCTCGGCCTTGGCCTCACCGTGTCACGGGGGAAGTGGAACCACACCACGGCGGTGCGGGCACTGGAGCAGCTTTTGGGTAATGGGGAAATCGGGGAGCGGTGCCGCGAGGCTGGGCGGATTATTGCAGGAGAAAACGGCGCCCTTGCTGCGGCGGAGGAACTTGCTGGTTTCCTCCACCGCATGGGCTGAATATCAATACATCAACCAGTCATCAATGGTCGTAATGGCGGGATCATTCCCTGCGTACCACCATGAGAAGCTGTCTATTCCGGTGACACGAAGCCAATTCTCATCGCGCTGGAAGAAGGCCGTGCTTCCGGGTGCGCCGGGGTAAAGGGTCCGCGTGCCACCCTCGAAGCGATAGACACGGTCAATGGGCTTGGTGAGGTCCTCAGGGCTTGACGGATGATAATGCCAGGTCAATGTCGCCGCCCCATCGAAGGCCCCCTGGATGTTGAGGGATTCCTTGATGAAGACGGTGGACTCAAAACCAAAGGGAATCTCGTCCTCGCGCAGGACGGAGACAAAGCCCTGGGGCGTGGCATTTGTGTAGTCGATATAAACCCGGGTGGTATTGGTCATGGGGAAGACCTCGGTCGCCCCGGCGGGAACATCAAGAACAAGACGGCTGTTCGGCACGGGATTATAGATCGTTTGGGCCTGGCCCGTGCCGGAGTTTCCGGAGGGAATCCCCGTGGAATTGCCTGCGCAGTCGTTCGCCGTCACATGGAAGTAGTAACGACCCCTGCCGAAGGCCGGTGTATAGTCAATCACACCGGTGGCGTCGAAGGTGCCAACAAGCTGCCAGCCGTTGGAAACAACCGGGTCAAAGTATTCGTGGCGTACATACAGCCGGAACGGATCGTCGTCGGGGAAGCCCGTCGGGTTGGAAAAATCCACAAGACGCACGGGAATGGATTCGGCCACGCGCCAGGCGGGGGTTCCCGTTTCCGTGTCATCATCAATCAGGACAACCGCCGGTGGTTCCGTGTCGATGGTGAAGGTCAGGGGATCCGACAGGGCGCTGACATTTCCCGCCACATCGGTGGCATCGGCAACAATGGAATGCATGCCCTCGGGGTAGCTGATTGTTCCGATGGTGAAGTCGCCGCCAACGGATGCACCGAAGCCGACCTGCAGCCCGGTTTCCGAGTCAAAGAATCGTATGAAGGCGGCATCCTCGGCAGTTCCAATGACCAGCGGACTGGTTCCCGAGGTCAGATTATCCACGGCGCACCCGGGGACAACCGGGGCCGGGTTGGCAATTCCCGTGAGCACCGGCGGGTCCGGCGGCGTGGTATCGATGGTCACGAGAAGGAAGTCCGAAAGGGGGCCGACATTGCCTGCGATGTCCACGGCACGGGCGGCGATGAGGTAATCGCCATCGGCGAGGGGATTGGTCACCTGGGCGAGCCAGATTCCATCCGGCCCGGCATCATCCGGGGCGCTGACTCCAATGACGGGTTGGCCGGGGGCGAAGATATCCACCAGTTCGATGAAGGCAAACTCCTCGGAGGTTCCCTCGAACCTGGGAAGGGTGAAGGTGGTGACGTTGTCGTTGTTCGAGCGCCCCGAATCATCAGCCGCCAGCAGGTCCGGTGTGGAGGGTGCCGGGGGCGGGGTCGTG
>JAFIGB010000228.1 GCA_020831705.1 Candidatus Sumerlaeia bacterium
AACGACCAGCCCCTGGAGCGGGCCTTTGCGGATATCCTTCGCGAGGAAATCCAGAAGATGGTTCCCTGGAACGAGGAGTTCTCCCACTTCCAGGTCGACCACCCCCTCGCCTCGGGCACCGACCTTCCCTCCGCCGTGGTCGAATATGGATTTCTATCCAACGCGGAATTCGATGAATGGGTTTCGCAACCGATGAACCTGCGCATCGAGGCCAGGGCGACCTACAACGCCGTCGTCCGCATGTGGGAGGAAAACCGCGAGGCCCTGGAGGAACTTCGTGACCAGCTCCTTCCCACTGACGATGAAGCCGACGCGCCTTCCGCCGAGTCCGTCTATTCAATGGGACGCCCCCATCCGGCGATCTGGAACCTGGAGGAACCGGCCAGCACCCGTCGCGACCTTCAATTCGTTGTCAATACATGGCGCCACGCCCTCATTACCGACCGAAACACCCAGTATGTGGATGCCTCCGTCGTTGAGGACGGCGACGGGTGGTTCCGGGCAACCGGGTGGGCCATTCACCCTCATCTTGCCGAGGGCGTTTCCCTTCACCTTACCCGCTCCGCATCGCGGGAAGTGCCCAACGACATCCGCATGCTCCCCGACCTCCCCGAAGGCATGGAACCCTTCGCCATCGTGGAAATACCCATGGCGTTGACCTGGGGCCAACCCCGGGAGGGGGCGGGCGTCCAGACGCAGCTCCTCTACGGCGAGCCACTTTTTCTCCTGCGACAAAGCGACGACGGCGACTACTTCCTCGTCATGGGTATTGATGGATATACAGGCTGGGTGCGCCGCGATGCCGTTGGCCATGTCACGCGGGAGGAGTTCACCAACTGGCTGACCGGACCCTCTGCACGGGTTGTCAAAAATACCATGAAGGACGCCTTTCGCATTCCCCCGGCAAGTCGGGTCGGGGTGGAGGATGCAGGCGGCAGCACGGTGAAGGTGCGCCTCGCCAACGGCACCCTTTGGGAAATGCCGCGGGAAAGCCTTTACCTCCACGACGAAACCATTCCCGGCGAAACGGTGGCAAGAACCGCCCTGAATGAATTTCTATACACGCCGTATGTCTTCGGGGGACGGAGCAGCGAGGGGCTGGATTGCTCGGGTCTGGTCGGAGCTGCATGGGCGGCTGCCGGTGCCCAGCTTCCCCGCGACGCCCACCAGCAGGCCCTCGTCGGCCAGATCACCGCCACGCCATGGTATCTGGATGGAATGCTTCCCGGGGACAATCTCTTCTTCATCGATCGTTCCGGCCGGGTGATACACACCGGGATCTCCCTTGGAGGGCTGGACTTCATCCACGCCTCGCCACCGGAGGTACACATCAACAGCCTCGACCCGGAAAGCCCGCATTACTCCGAAACCTGGGCAAGGGCCTTCGTCATCGCCCGCCGCCCCATGCCATGATGTCTATTCGGGCTTCGTGGGCGCATCGGGGCACGGCTCGGGGCGGGCACATTCCCCCGGCCGAAGCGGCTGCTTTCTCATGCAGGACGGGCAGATCGTCCTGCGGCAAAGGGGACACATCCGCATGACCTGGAAGTCCGCAAGACGCTGGCAAAATTCGCAACTCACGAGGCGCATGGTCATTGCTGGTTCCCGCCTTTCCGAAATACCCGGCGGGATTGTGCAACCGCCCCTCCCTGCGATCAACGGGGAACTTCACCGAAGGAACGCCTGCCTGATTCTCCTGCTGGTGCTCCTTGTCGCCGTGGTCACCAGCGGCTGCCTTGCACCACGGGACAGGTCACATCGATTTCCCTCCCCCACGGAGGAAACCGCCACCTTCACCGTCGCCACATGGAACATTGCCGAGAAGCCCTTTTCACCCAAACACCTGGAAGCCATCGGCCAGGACAACGGTATAGACATTCTCCTTCTGCAGGAAATCATGATCCGGGCGGAGGAGCCGCTCCAGGCCGTCGAAAAGGCGCATCCCCCCTTTGACGCAAAGGTCGTCGTACCCGTCAACCCGGCAGGTGACGGCATGTATGAATCACAGGCCATCCTCGTCCGCGGTCGTATAGACGAGCACCATATCCTTCCCCTGGACCATGTCGGGGAAAAGCAACGGGTGGCCCTTCTTGCCAAGGTGGATCTCCATTCCGGCGAGCGCCTTGTCGTCATCAATACAGACCACGAGATATCCTTCTTCGGCCTCGGTCCAAATGACCGTCAACATCAGGTGAACTCGTTGGTCGGACATCTTGCCACGCTGGACCATTCCCTTCCCATCATCGTGGGCGGGGACTTCAATTCCGGCGGTGCATGGACACGGCCCTTCTGGGGCATGACATACACCCGCGAAATTGATGATATCGACAAGACCCTTGGTGCCGTCGACTTCAAACCGCTCTTCCAACCGTCCCACCGACCCCTCACCTTTTTCCAACCTCCGTGGCCTGTGTGGCGCACCCTCGACCTGTTCTATTTTCGCGATCTGGAACCTGTCGCGTGGGAAACGCGCTGGCATCCCCACCTTTCGGATCACGCAATGGTTGTGGCGACGTTTGGGGAGTGACCAACACACGCCACGGAGTCGCGTGCGCCCCCGCTATACAGGATCCCCCAGCTGCCTGCGGGGCAGGTTGTGCATCTACGCCTTGATCCAATCGGCGGCCACCCTGATGATTTTCCCAGCGGCGATGGTCGCGGAAACCTCGCAGGATCGCATTTCATGAAAAAGCGCCTTCCCACAAATCACCTTCTTGCCGCCTTTACGATCCTGCGGATTATCCTCTTTTTAATGAGGCAAATCACGTATTTTATCTTTCGGTCCATTGGCAGGGATCGGGTGACAAGCGAGCAAAATGCCTCCCGCCAGGGGCTAACCTTCGGCAGGAACGCCCTGAAAACCCTCGGCATCAAGCTCACCACCAGCGGCCCCCAGCCCCCCACCCCCCCCCCTATCGCCCCCCCCCCCCATGGGTTTTGTGGTTGTTTGGGGAATGTTGGGGAGGCGGGGGGTTTTTT
>JAFIGB010000230.1 GCA_020831705.1 Candidatus Sumerlaeia bacterium
CGGTGGGATCGACGAATTCCCCCCCGTTCTGCCAACCGTAAAGATAGAAAAAGCTGTTTCCAAAGAGGGGAATAAAGCCGGCCTCCGCCAAAATCCCGGAGACCGGATCAAAGCGCGAAAGCCGCGCGAGGTAGCTGTCACCGGAAAAAATCCGAATTTCCACATCATTCTGCAGGGCACTGGGTACGGTGTTGTTTCCTTGTGGAAGCTCCCGTTCCATGTCCAGCCTGATCAGATCGTCACCTTCGATAGCGGCAATGCGCGCACGGAACAACCGACGCCCCGATCGGAGGACGGCAATATCCCCCGGTTCAATATCAAGGGATGGAATGTCTATAATTGCGTCGGCGGGGAGTTGTTCGTTCACACCGGGGCGACGCACGAATTCATTCAGGGTTACGGAACCGGACGCGGTGGCATTACCTGTACCATGGAATTTCTTGAGATTGATTTCCTCCCAGCTTTTGGGAGGGCGTGGGGCACCGGCATCTGCTTCACCGGATAGAACGTGGGGATCATCCTCGGCGTAGACAAAACCCGCGCGGACAAGGCTGTTTTCGTTGTAAAACAGGGCCCTTGTGTCGGCACTTTGAGCGATGGCGTAATTATGACCTTCGTAGACGGCCTCGTCCCAGGCAGGAGGGAAAAAGTTCTCCTGAAGTACAGAAAGCGGGTCGTTCGGATCCTCCTTTTCAAGAAACTCATTGAGACTGGCGAAGGCGCCGCGGCTTGCCCATTCGACAATGGCAAAGCGGTCAAAGAGGATAACGTCCGGGGGGACATCTCCCGCCACTCCGAGGAGGAAACGGGTCGGATCGCCGCTGGTATCCCGCGTTGTGGCAGTTCCGACAATGACGCGTATATCCGGGTTGCGTCGTTGGAACTCCTCCATGACGAGGCGCGCGGAATCCTGAAACTGACCGGGAGGTGTCCAAATGGTTACCTCGGTGACACCCTGTGCGGCGGCCTGCTCCCTGTATTTGGGATAGAGCGCCCATGCAAGGAGCAGGGCGGATGCAATCGCAAGGATGACTGGGATGGAGCCGTAGTCCCTGGGCGTGGTCTTTCCTGTCATGGTGTGTGGCTCAGGGCACCCTCCAGAACGGTTCCGTCAGGATTGATGGCGCGTACCTCCCAGCGGTTGGGGCGAAAGCGTGGGAGCGGTGCCGTCACCGTGGCCTGCCACATATGATGGGCCACGTTGGAGCCAACGATGGGTTTGCTATGATTCAGGGGGCCGTCCAGGAGCACCTGGGCAAGGGGATCCCGTTGTGGTGCAAACTCCATTGCTTGCCACTCCCCACCGTTGAGGCGATATTCAACAGTGGCCTGGGGGTGACCGTAGTAGATATTGGCAAGCAGCGTGTTGTAGGGTGAATCGCCACTCCAATGCTGGCCTGGGGGGTGGATACGCATCTGGTGGTCTGCGGGAAGCCCTCCACCCTTGTACCGGAAAGTATAGTCTGTTTCATTGAAGCCGATGATTGTATAGCCGGGGGGGACGCCGTCAGATTGAAGGCCAATGGGAACGCCCATGTAGTCGCGGGGTCCGCTCCACCAGGATCCGGAAATGGTGACAGCGTTTAGCTCGCGAAATGTTCCTTCCCCCATCCAACCATCATCTGGGCCTAGTTCATGGATTCGAGTGACATGCGTGTGGCCGCTGAGGATTAGGACACCGGGGACCTCGTGAAGTATTTCCATCATTTCATCGAGTCCCGGCATTCTTCTTCCGCCCGGGATATAAGCAGGCCCATGTATATTGACGACCACAAGGCGGTCCGAACCGGCAGCGGAAATATCGTTCCGAAGCCACTCCAGCTGGTGCTCGTCGAGGCCGGTGTGATACCCACCACGTTCCCGACCATGCCATTTAATGTTGTTGAGGGTGACGAAGTGAACCTGGCCGTATTGCCAGGAGTAGTCGACGGGCCCAAAATACCGTTTGTAGGTTTCCGTGCTGAGGGCATTGTCCGGTGCATCACGATTCAGATCATGGTTTCCAACCACATGATAGAAGGGCACCTCGACCGTTCCCATAATACGGAGGTAGTCAGGGAACATGTTCAGGTGGTCAAACATAATGTCCCCAAGGACAATTCCGAATGAAGCGTCCGAACCAATCAATTCGGAGAGAAACTTGGCCTGCATGTGGTACAGCTCGTCATAGCTTTCCGGTTGGGGATCAGCAAACACGATAACATCGAAGTTCGGGTTCTGATCGACGGGGATGAGTGCGAAATCGACACTTTCAGGAAGTGGCCCTGTGGGGGGAATCCCCGGAAAGTAGAGGTCGGGAGAGCCCTCCGGCTTGTGTATATAATAAAACTGGGGGATGTTGTGTTCCGACAGGGGGACGGCGTACCCGGCGGGTCTGGTTATGAAAATGATGGTGTCGTCCGTCACGGGAATCTCGTACCGGCCCTCGGAGTCCGTGATGACAACATCCCGCCCGTTGGAGACGGCAACCCCGGGAACGCCTTCCTCCCCGTCATCACGTAATCCATTTTCATTGAAATCGATGAAGACGACCCCAGTGGCGACATCATTTGCCAGCGAGGCGGCCGGAATCATGAGTAGCATGGCAATCAGCAAGGCACACTGAAGGGGTATTCGAGGGAAGATATACGTCATTGTTCAGGGAATCCTTTTTTGTGAACTTATGTATGGAACTGGTCGATCGGGAAATGGGTAACGCCACTTATGCTGGCATGCTCCCTTGCGTCCTCGAGGGTCATGACAGGGTTTTGGTGGCCGGAACCGATGAAATCCGCCATAATCCGGAAGGCCTCCGTGTTCTTTATCAGTGAGCCAAAATGCTCCTGGCCGGGACCAATGGCGGCGATGACGGTATAGTCCTCGGTGTGTTGCGTGCTGATCCAGGAGACGCCATTGTAATTGGAAATGAGGCTGTTAAAGGCACCATTGAAGTTGCGGAGTTGTCTGTTCACGACCATGTCAAAGTCGTTCTGCAGCATTCGGGAGACATGCTCCGAGTGCTCCTTGCTGATGTCTATCTGGAGGATGTCGCGAATGACGTCATGGATATCAGCGGGGTTATTTGCATGGGGATTCAATGCGGCACGAACAGCGTGGGTCGTCCCCTTTGCATGGCCGACCTTTTCGAGCATTGCATTGGTTCCACTCCCATTGTAACTGAGTCCCGGGTTGGCATTCCCATGGTCTGAAGTGACAACGATCAACGTCTCGGGGTGTTTCGCGGCGAACTCAAGGCAGACACCGATCGCATCATCGAAGGCCAACTGGTCCCAGAGGAGTCCTGCGGCGTCATTGGTATGTGCTGCATGGTCCACCCGGGCGCCTTCAACCTGAAGCATCCACCCACTGGAGTGATTCTCCTCCAGCGATTCCAAAGCCTTCGCTGTCATTTCCGCAAGGGTGGGAATAGCGGAGACCCAGTCGGGGTTTGCCATTTGGTCGACGGTATAGGGCAGGGCGCCACGATCAAAGGTTCCCAGGATTTTTTTGTCGGCGGGGGTGAGCTCCAGAAGGCCCTGGCGTGTATCGACAACCTTATAGCCAGCCTGAATGAACTCCCCTTCGAGGTTTCTGCCATCGGGACGACTGTCTTCCTTGAAGCGGGAAAATCCACCGCCAAGTATCACATCCGCTGCGTTCAGATATTTTACGGCAATTTCCTGTTCCTCGCCCCGTGTCGGGTGGGAAACGATAAAGCTGGCTGGTGTCGCATGGGTGACCGTGACGGTGGTCGCGATTCCGGTCCCCCAACCGGCCTCCCGCGCGAGTTCAAAGATCGGGACGAGGCTTGTGCCGTCGGGGAACATGTTGAGGGCGCCGTTCATCACCCGGGAACCGGACCCCCAGGCAGATCCGGCAGCCGCTGAGTCGGGGACGAAGGAATCAAGGGAGTGGGTTTCGAAGAATCCCTTTGAGGCCGCCCTATTGCGGAGGAGTTCGGCAAAGTAGGTACCCTTGCGGCGAACCTGAAGCGACATCAGTTCGGCGAGCCCGATGACACCATGACTCATCCCGTCGGAAACGAGGAAGATGATCTTCTGGGGGCGTTTTTTCCCTGAATTGGTTCGTGCAATGGAGGCCGCTGTTTCAGCGACAAGGAGGTTCGGTGAAGTGGCGAGAAGTGCCCCGCTCCCGATTCCCAGCGCTGACAGGCTGAGAAATTGGCGTCTTGAAGTGTTCCCCGGCGTTGATGGTCGATGGGTCATTGGAAAGCATCCCTTTTGGAATGAGCAATGAGCATCGCATGGGGAGGTGACTGTCAAGTGAAACCGGTTTTATTTCCCTTTACAGCGCGGGCTCCTTGTTCAAGCCTTGGTCAGCAATGCCCTTTTCGGCCAATATCCCCACAAGGAACCCAGACAATTGATGGCAAAGCCGGAGGAAATGACCCCGAGAACCCCCAAATTGCGTGGAAAATATGGCTTTTCAGGTGTCCTGATGTTGATGGCGACCCTTCAAGGGTTCCTGTTTCACACGATGGCCATGGGAGGTCCCGTTGCCCTGGAGGCCTTTGCCAGCAGCCCGGGTCCTGACGACCGTTTCGCTCCAAAATTTACAATTGATGGGGATTTTTCCACCCGCTGGTCCAGCGATCACGGGGAACCCCACTGGATCGCCTTTGATTTTGGCGAGCTGACGGCCCTCCATGGGGTCCGACTCCATTGGGAGACCGCCTACGGTCGGGATTATGACATTGAAATCAGCGACGACGGTGAAAACTGGCTGCCTGTGTTCTCATGGCGCGACGGAAGTGGGGGCGTTGACCATGTTTATTTCGGTCCCCGCGAGGCCCGTTTCCTTCGTTTGATGGGAATTCGCCGGGGCACTGGTTGGGGCTTTTCCCTCTTTCAGGTCGAGTTTCCGGGTCCCGACGAACTCAGGCGTTTCTCCTCCTCCCCTGAAAGTGTCGCCCTTCCCCCCGATGCCATCATGGATGGCGATCCTGATACTGCCTGGACGGTGGAAGTGGGGGAGCAGGATCCCGACCCATATCTTCAAATTGACTTTCATGCCTCCACTGCATTTGGTGGTCTGGCCATTCATTGGCTGGAAGGAATGGGAACGCCATGGAGTCTGATGGCAAGGCAGGAAGGGGAGACGGAATACGTTGAACTGGCGCGCACCCAGGGCCGTGATGCCATGGAGGAGCTATACATTGAATCCAGCGAAGCGGATTCCATACGCCTTGTGTTTCACCCCACCACCGACACCCGGCTGTCCATTGGTGAGGTCACATTAAAGGGACCTGATGAGACCTGGAATCCGATTCGTCATTTTGAAGGGTTGGCAAGGACTCTCAAGGAGGGAACCTTCCCCTGGTGGCTGAAGCGGGAGCAGGGATTTTTTACCGTGGTTGGTCGGCCAAAGGGTACCCATGCCACGCTCATTGATGAGGATGGCCGTATAGAACCGCGCAAGGATTCATTCAGTGTGACTCCCCTCCTGATTAGGGATGGGAACTTGCTGACTGCCCGTGATTTTGAGGTGGCCCAGCATCTTGTGGAAGGATGGGCTCCAATTCCGTCGGTGCATTGGCATTCAGAGGAGCTCGAATTATGGGTGCGGGCCGTTGATACCTCCGAGGATACAACCGATGTTGTCTATACGGTTACGAATTCCGCCGAAACTCACGTTGATGTCTCCTTGTTGCTGGCCCTGCATCCCCTCCAAATCAATCCTCCCTGGCAACGTGGCGGCTTTTCACCCATTCACGAAGGTTTTTGGGATACATATCATGGCATTTTCACAGCAAATGGGGCGGAGGCAATTCGCTTCATTCCGGCTCCCATTCATGGGGGTGTCCTTGGGCGTTCGGACAGGGATGTGTCGGAATATCTTGTGGAGGGGAAGGGCTGGGTGCATCGGGCCTTTGACACTGA
>JAFIGB010000231.1 GCA_020831705.1 Candidatus Sumerlaeia bacterium
GGGGTTTCCATCTTTCCGGGGGACCATGCGACGCTGATGTTCCTCGCCCCGGTTTTCCTTCGCATCACCCTCAAGGGGCACGATATACATTCCCTTCATGACGGTCCCTGTCGTTCCATGTCGAAGGCCTGGTCGGGGACAAATGTGGCGGGTCGGGAGGCCCATGAATGGAAGACTCCCCTGCTTTGGGACCCCCCGTCAGCACCTCCTCCCGATGATCAATGGGATCTTGCCTGCTGTACTGTTGAGATTCATAATCTTAAGGACACGCCCCTCAAGTTCGCCCGCGTGCCGATCAATCTGGAAACCTCCCCCCTCTTTGAGGGGAATGGTCGCTTGTGGACGGGGCTTTTCAAGGTTCGTAACCATGGTGGAGTCAGGGGGACGGAAGTCGCCCAAACGGGCAAGGTGCCGGATGTGGCGGGGAGAGTGAAGGAAGTTTATCCCCCTCGTAATCCTTCCGGGAGCGGTAATGGGTTGGTCTCCCTCGGCCTGGGGTCGCTCGTCAGTGGCATCGGCGCCCGGTAAGTCATTGAATTTTCGGATCATTTCTTAGTGTTGAAGGTTTTCATGTTGAATCAGACTCCCCTGATTTTTCTCGCAAATGGACTCAATGAGATGATGGAGCCGGTTGCTGTTTTCTTTCAGTCGGCGATATTTATCCAGGTGGCGTATTCCCTCCTCGCGCTGATCATCGGTGTGGTGGCGTTGCGTGCTGTCGCCCGCTTCATGGAATTC
Source organism: Candidatus Sumerlaeia bacterium (assembly GCA_020831705.1). GTDB lineage: Bacteria > Sumerlaeota > Sumerlaeia > SLMS01 > SLMS01 > JAFIGB01. The sequence continues at coordinate 739 of JAFIGB010000231.1, forward strand.
AACTTCAAGGACAGGCTGACACCCCAGCAGTTCATGATCATCTCCAAGGCGGTTTTCTGGATGGGATGGTTGGTCATCATCCTGACGGTCGTTAACAACCTTGGATTGAAGATTTCCACGGTGCTTGGTGCCGCCGGTATCCTGGGTGTTGCCATTGGATTTGCCGCCCAAACAAGTGCCTCGAACCTGATCAGTGGGATCTTTCTGATCTTCGAGCGCCCCTTCAAGGTGGGCGATATCATCCAGGTGGGGGATACGACCGGCGCGGTGGTAAGCGTTGACCTGCTTTCTGTGAAAATCCGCAAGTTCGACAATTGCTACGTGCGTATTCCCAACGAAATGATCATCAAGACCCAGGTCTCCAACATCACCAATTTCCCCCTTCGCCGGGTGGATATTAACGTGGGGATTGCCTACAAGGAGGATCTGGAGCGGGTGAGAAAAGTGCTTCTGGAGGTGGCGGAAGAATTCCCGAAAGCCCTGACCGACCCGCCCCCGGTGGTGGTGTTCACAGGTTTTGGTGATTCCTCGCAAAACATCCTTTTCGGTGTGTGGGCCATGAAGACGGACTTTCTGGATGTCCGTAACGGATTGACCTACGGAATCAAGAAGGCATTCGACAGGAATGGGATCGAAATTCCCTTCCCCCATCTGTCGATTTACACTGGCGAGGTTACGAAGCCCTTCCCCGTGGAAATGGGTCCCCGGGTGGGTGGAGACAATGGTGTGTCCGGCGGGTCCAATCCCTCTTGACGCAAAACCCCGACCTTTCCAAGGTGTCGACAGGTTCCCATCGGGGTGATGTGGGTTCTGTCCTGGTTCCTTGCCGCGCAGGTGGTGAAGGGCCACGTTCCGTACAAGCCCCTGGGCAGGGAGAGAGGAGACTTCAGTCAATGGGCGTCCGTCCAAGCCCCCTGGCAGAAGCAGTGATGATGAGGAATTTGAGGAGCCGAATGAGCCTGAAAATGCCGTTTTGCGTGCTGCCAGCATCGAGCGGGCGGCGTGGTTTCACCTTGGTGGAGCTCCTGATCGTGGTTTCCATCATTGCCATCCTTTCAGCGATCGCAGTCCCCAACTTTCTTGAGGCCCAGACACGGGCGAAGGTCTCGCGGGTGAAGAATGATCAACGGAGTTTCGCCACTGCCATTGAGAGTTACTGGTCCGACCATAACCGGTACCCTCCGAGGGTCAAGTGGCCGGGGCCAAATGATGGTGGCCTCAGGGGGGTGGGTATTGCGGAGTCGGAGAATTGCATCGATGGCTGCCGTGTCAGGGACTTGCGGGTCTTCACCACCCCGATTTCCTACATCACAAGTCTTCCCGTCGATGTGTTTGAGAATCGAATTGCCCCCCCCAACAACGTCATCGACTACTATGAGCCAGTTTTGGTTGAGTTACTCCATCGAGGCCCTCGAACCAACATGAACATGGGTGGGATAGAGTACACGCGCGGCAAGGCGCTCACCGGAACTTTCGGGTGGGCCCTTCTTTCTGTTGGTCCCGACGGAATTTTCGGCGCGGGCTCGGTCATGGGTAATTACCCTGTCAATTCCCGCCCATCACCGGGGAACAACACATGGTGGCATGAATACGACCCCACCAATGGAACAATCAGCGCCGGGAATATCTGGCGATTTCGCCGTAACGGTGCCATTGGCAATGAAGCCTTCGACCCCGATTGGCGCCAAAATTAAGACCCAAGGATGAGGAAAATGGTAAAAGCGAGCATCCCCCAAAATATTCTCCGCGTGGTGGCACTTGCCACCATCGCGCTCTTTCTTGCCGTTCCAACGGGAGTTCGAGCAGCGGCGTTGCCCCTCACCCTTGAGCAGATGGTGGCCATTGCCGACCAGGTCGTTGCCGTCCGCGTGGTGGAAACCAAGAGCGAGATGGCATCGGGGCGGATCACGACGACGACCCGCTTCAGCGTCCTTGAAAACTACAAGGGCGATCTCAAGGGCGAAGCCGAGATTACCTACCTCGGCGGGCGCTGGGGATCGTTGGTGATGGACGTGCCCAACATGCCGACATTCAACAAGGGCGAGGAAGCGGTGCTTTTCCTCAGCCGCCCCATCGACCGGATGCCGGAAAAAGTCCGCGAAAAGTACAATATGGATTCCCCGCTGGTGCAAAGCTACCAGGTTATCGGCGGCCATCAGGGCAAGTTCCTCCTCGTCAATGAGGAAGGAATTCCCAATGTTTCCGACCGCAAGGCCAAGGATGCCATCCCCTTCAACACCCGGGTGGTTCGCCAGGCAGGCGCGATGCGCGGCGACCCGAACAAGGGTCCGAACTGGGCAGACTTTCACTCCTCGCTCACAGCTCTCTCCGCTGCCTACGAAGCAAAGGTTGCCGAAAAGGGGGAAAAGAAGGAAATCCCCGGTATCCTCGGCAAGTTCCACATCCCCAGCCGACTTTCCGACAAGAATATCCGTCGCTTTGATCCCCTTCCCTCCATGGCCTACGCAAGCGACGAGGAACTCCAGAAGTTGCAGGAGGCCGCTGATAAGGCCATTAAGGCACGTGGAGCAACCAAAGGAGAGGACGAGGATTGATGATCCGGATTTTTCCCGCCAATAACCCGACCACGGGAGCCAAGCAATTGCGCCAGACCCCGAAGATATATCATTGGGCCATCATGATGGCCCTCTTCACGTTGATTGCACCCCTGGCGCACGCCGGGGCACCTTTTCTTGTGCAGACCATTGAGCGCGGCGACGATCCTGACAGCTTCCGCGATTCATTCTTGGTTCGCAAACCCCTGAAGTGGGAAACGGACCGGAGCCTGGACTTCTGGCTTTATCGCCCACCCGGCACGCCTGTCCTTCCACAGGCGGCGCAGGCGGTTTCAGGCCCCATTGAGGACGAGGATGTCCTCTTCGCCCTCAACCGTGCCATTGACCGCTGGAATGATGTCGACAGCGACATCGACATCAGGCAGGCCATCTATTCCGACTTCGGTGCCGAGGCAGGAATTTTCTACCTTGATGACGGCCCCTTCGAGACTGCCTTCGATACGAAGAATCTGATTACCTTCCGCGATCCCAACAACCCGTTGGCGGACGGTGTGTTTTTCGTTCCCGTCTATTACTACTTTTTGGAGGAATTCGATCCCCTTGAGGATCTGAATCCCAACCAGGTCATTCATTTTGGTGTCGATGAAACGGCTCCCTTGCCGACAATCGGTGTCATTTCTGACAACGTGGATCCCGACAACCCCGGTCTTGAGGACATCCTCCTGCTGCTCAAGTTGAAGGGCCGTCCCCTTGCTGCCGGTGAACTCATCGAAGTCGACATCATCTTTAACGGTGACGTGATCTGGAATGACTTCCCCACGAGTGAATCCCAACTCGCCAGCCGTGGGTTGACGATCAATGATGTCCTCGGCCGCCCCGACCTCGAGACTTTCTTCACGAAGGCCATCGGTCGGGCCATGGCCATTGGTGAATCCCAGCTTTATGACGTGACGCTTTCCCCCTTCTGGATCGGACGTGATTCGGCGAACCAGCAGTTCCGCTCGAATCCCTACAAGATCCGGGAGCTGACCATTGATGATACCACCGGTCTGCATTACCTTTACGGGGGTGGCCCTGGCGGCGGTATTGCCGGCAGCCTCATTCGTGGCCAGGCCCCCGAGATCCGCTGGTCGGGTCTCCTCCCCCTTGATGAGGTCTGGATCAACGAAATTCACTACAACGATGAAGGTGGCGGCATCAACCAGGGGGTTGAAATTGCCGGACGCTCCGGGTTGAGCCTCGAAGGTTGGAGCCTGTTCTTCTACGATGGAGACGGCCAGCCGTATCTGGAAATCCCCCTTCACGGGACACTTCCCAATCAGGGCTTCTCCATCGGCACCCGCTGGTTCCCTGCCGACACGGTTTTTCAGGGCCGGATTGATACTGGAACTGAAGATCAGGAAGGCGGCGTAAATGGTGCCGTGGCCCTTGTCAGCACGACAGGTTTGCCGACCCAGTTTTTGAGCTGGGGCGGGCAGATTTTTGGACTTGATGGACCGGCCGAGAACCTGATGTCCGAGGATATCGGTGTTAATCAGGACGATGGTACCGAGGTTGGAACCTCCATGTCCCTGATTGGTGCGGGGACACGATATAATCAGTTCGAATGGAGTGAAGGCGAGCCGGCAACACCCGGTGCGCCCAATAATGATCAGGTCTTTGCCATCGAAGAATTCACGATCATTGAACCGGACTTCGATGTGCAGGTTGACTTCATTTTTGACCATCCGATTTTCGTCGGCCTCCCCCTTGAACCGGGCGAGCCGATCACGCTTGATACGGCGGTGGAATTCAACTCCCGCTTCCCGATCACGGAAAAGAATGTCGGCCCGGTGAAGATGCTGGCCCACACCATGGTTGGGCCCTATCAGGAGTATTCCTTCGCCAACGAATTGACGCTTCCCGATGCCATCATTCTTTCGCCGATCCTGAGGGCCTTCGCCAGCTCTAGTTATGAACTGCCGGGACTTCCCGACGATGACTACTACGTTCTCGTCCGCCCGCGCGATGAGAGCATCGCCTTTACCTCGGCGCAGGGTCCTGTCCTTGCGGACGAGGAAGGTTTCATTTCCGTCAATACGCCGATGTTTTACGCCGGGGACTTCTCCGAGGATCTCATTGAGTTCTTCGGCGGGGTGGATCCAAGTGCACCGCTCCCCGGCGATGGCATTGTTTCTCCCAGTGCTCCCGACGACAACTTGATTCGCGGCCAGTTCAGTGAGTTCTACATTGAGGCGGTTCCTGTCACCTTCGTGGACCCGGAAACCGGCCAGACATTTGAAGGATTTGATACCACGGGCCGCTATCAGGTTCGTATTGCCGAAGGTCCCGGAATCACGTCTTCCGAAAACCCGCTGATCCAACAGTCGGCGCCGAGTTACGCCGTGGCACAGATCCGCATGGATCGCCCCGATCTCGCCCCGGATGCACAGACGCTTTACTATGATAATCGTGGTCGCGGATTCAGTGGCAACTTTACGACCTCCATCGAGTTGGAGGAAATCGGCGACAACTGCGTGGATCTCGCCTTTGAGCTCCAGGGCTTGTCCCGTGAAGTTATTCCCGGGATTGACCTTTGGGAGGACTTCAATTTCACCACCATAACCCACCCGATCAAGGACCGCTTCGGCAACCGGGTCGGCATCATCGTCCAACGTCTTGAAATTGTAAACCTCCCGGGTACATCAGTGCCGGGTGTGTTTAAGAACTTCACTGATGATAAGGTGGTTCTTGTTTCCTACAAGTTCTACAACATGTCCCATCTTGTCTATGACGATCCCTTCGACATTGAATTCGGCCTTGCCGAGGTCATCAATTCCAACTTCGGTCAGGCCATGCGCCCACCCATGTTCATCAATGGTGAATGGCAGACCGAGAAGCGTGGATTTGGTGGACCGGGAGAGCCGCCGGTACCGGAGGCCGTCTACTGGAATGACCGCAACCCCGAGGCCTTCTATCGCGCAGGGCTTCTGACCAATGTGACAACAGGTCCCGGTGAACCGACCATTTCACGGCCAGACCGCCTCCAACTGGTCGATGCCGCGCAAACCCGTTACCTCCGTCGTGGTGAGCTTTGGAGCCACTCCACCGGAGGATTCCTTGACGGTGGATTCTTCACAACAACGGTGACCGAGCCTGCGGTGCTCCTCAAGTACGAGCCGGAAAACCGCCGTGTGGCACCTGGTGAGTGCACCGATGCGATCACCATCGCCATCGCCTGGGAGGACATTGCGGCCAACGATCCGCTCGCAACCCTCCTGCGCCGGGTCGAGAATGGGTACGCCCGCACGACACCCTTTGAAATTTACGCTGATGATCCCACCGAGGCCTTCCCCATCCCGGTCCGTGGGAACATGATTCACAACGTCACCATCGAGACAAACGAAGCCACCCGGCCCATCTTTACCCGTGATGACTGGGACGGCGACGGCATTCCGAATGATGCTGACAACTGCCCCTGGACACCCAACCCCGACCAGACCGACTCCACCGGTGATGGTATCGGTGATGCCTGCGAAGGGGATATCGATGGCGATGGTATTCCTGATGCCTACGATAACTGCCCGACGATCCCCAACCCCGGCCAGGAAGATACCTCCGGTGATGGTGTTGGCGATGCATGTACCAATGACATTGATGGCGACGGCATCCCCGATCACCTCGACAACTGCCCCTTCGTCTTCAACCCCGACCAGACCGACTCCAACGGAAATGGCATCGGTGATGCCTGCGAGGGCGACTTCGACGGCGACGGCATCCCCGATGAACTCGAC